>NZ_JBFANZ010000002.1:0-272925 GCF_040659735.1 Micromonospora sp. NPDC049679 | reverse complement strand
GAATTCGCGCACCTCCCGGCCACGCTCGCCGACGAGCGCCACGACGTTGATCTCCGCGCTGGGCCGGTCGACGAGCCCTTAATGGGAAGTCGCCGCACTCCGACGGTACCGAAACGATCGACGGATATGGGTGTCAGCAGGAGCCGAAGCCGTCGTCGAAGAGGCGGTGGGCGTACTCGGCGTACCCGATGATGGTTTTTTGCACCTTCTCCCCGTCGTGCAGGAAGAGGTACGCGCGGTCGCCCTCGGCGATGAGCATCCCGTCGTAGCGGTACGTGTTCGGCGGCGCCTTGAGGTCGTCGATCTCCGAGTACAGGGTGCGGACCTTGGTGACCGGCGTGCCGACCGTGACGCCCTCGGGAGTGTGCTGGGGCGGATTCACCCAGACCAGCACCAGCCGGTCGTCGGCGAAGACCGGGTCGACGGCCTTGAGCCCGGCGAAAGCGGGACCACACGCCTGGCCCTTCGGGTCGAGCGCGCCGCGCTTCGTCAGCTGCTCCCTCGTCTCGCCGAAGCGGATGTCCCGGACGCCACCGAAGTGCACGATCTCCGGCCCGTATGTGGACGACGGGGGATCATGCCTTCCTTCGGCCGACGCCTGGCCGCATCCGGCGACCAGCATCCCGCCGAGAAGCATTGCCGCAAACGCGAGGGGTCGTCGCGTCATGTGATCCTCCAGTTACCAGTGGTGCCCAACGCTACTGATAACGCACGAGGTCTCAAAAGGGTCTGCCCGATATCCACAACCTGTGGATCGCACATGTGTACGACGACGTTTCGCCCGTCGATCGCGCCCGGATGCGCCGCCGCGGCGGATCCCTATCCCGTCGATCAAGGACTTTCGCACCGATCAAGGGCGTATGCGCACGATTGAAGATCGTTGCGTGCGCATATGCCCTTGATCGACGGGCGAGGGCCGGGCGAGGCCGGGCGAGGGCGGGCGGTGGCGGGCGGTGGCGAGTCGGCGTGGAGACGACTCAGGGCCGGTCCCCGGGTGGGGCCGGCCCTGCGTTGTGCCTGGTCAGGCTGGCGGAGGATACGAGATTCGAACTCGTGAGGGTGTTAACCCAACACGCTTTCCAAGCGTGCGCCCTAGGCCTCTAGGCGAATCCTCCGTCGGCAAGGATACAGGTACCTCCGTCGTGACCCACGCCACCACCCTTCGGCATCCCTGGAGCACCCCGCTAGACTGGGGACACCCCCCGTGCGGCGTGCATCTCGTGAACCTCCCCAGGGCCGGAAGGCAGCAAGGATAAGCGGGCTCTGACGGGTGCACGGGGGGCCTTATCTTTTCCGCCACCGTCACGCCGATCCTGTCAGACACGCGTAGCAGGCTGGGGTAGCTGAGCCCACCCGCCGGCAGGAGAATGGCCCGGTCGAGAGGAGGCGGACGAGTGGCACTCGCGCTCTACCGCAAGTACCGGCCGAGGACGTTCGCCGAGGTCATCGGCCAGGAGCACGTCACCGAGCCGCTGTCGCAGGCGCTGCGCAGCGGGCGGCTCAACCACGCCTACCTGTTCTCCGGTCCGCGTGGCTGCGGCAAGACGTCCAGCGCCCGCATCCTGGCCCGCTCGCTCAACTGCGAGCAGGGCCCGACGCCGGAGCCGTGCGGGCAGTGTGACTCCTGCCGCTCGCTCGGCGCCGACGGTGGCGGGTCGATCGACGTCCTGGAGATCGACGCGGCGAGCCACGGTGGTGTCGACGACGCCCGCGAGCTGCGCGAGAAGGCGTTCTTCGCCCCGGCGAGCAGCCGCTTCAAGATCTACGTGATCGACGAGGCCCACATGGTCTCGTCGGCCGGCTTCAACGCGTTGCTCAAGCTGGTCGAGGAGCCGCCGGAGTACGTCAAGTTCATCTTCGCGACGACCGAGCCGGAGAAGGTCCTCGGCACGATCAAGTCGCGCACCCACCACTACCCGTTCCGGCTGATTCCGCCCGGCGTGCTCCGCCCCTACCTGGAGCAGCTCTGCGAGGCCGAGGGCGTCACCGTCGACCCGGCGGTCTTTCCGCTGGTGGTCCGCGCGGGCGGCGGCAGCGCCCGGGACAGCCTGTCCGTGCTCGACCAGCTCATCGCGGGCGCGGGGCCGGAGGGGGTCAGCTACGCGCGGGCGGTCGCGCTGCTCGGGGTGACCGACAGCGCGCTGCTCGACGAGATGTGCGACGCACTCGCCGCCGGTGACGGCGCGGCCGCGTACGGGACGATCGACCGGGTCGCCGAGGCGGGCCACGACCCGCGCCGGTTCGCCTCCGATCTGCTGGAGCGGCTGCGCGACCTGATCGTGGTGCAGCAGGTGCCCGACGCGGTCGACAAGGGCCTGATCGACGGCCCCACCGACCAGATCGAGCGGATGGCCGCGCAGGCCGAGCGGCTCGGCCCCGCGACACTCTCCCGCTCCGCCGACATCGTCCACAACGGACTTGTCGAGATGCGCGGCACCACCGCGCCCCGCCTGCTGCTGGAGCTGGTGACGGCGCGCATGCTGCTGCCGGGCGCCGAAGACTCCACCGGCGCGCTGCTGCAGCGCCTCGAACGCATGGAGCGTCGGCTCACGCTCCCCGGCGCAGAGGTGCCGCCGGCCGCCGCCGGCCACGCCGCGGCGACCCAGGCGGAGGTACGCCCAGCGCCTGTCCCCGCGCCGACCCAGCGGCCCGCGGCTGCACCGTCGCCGCAGGTCACCGCGCCGCCCACGCCGCCGGCCCAGGTCGCCCCGCCGGCCGCCGTGCCCGAACCGGCCGCGACCCCCGAGCCGGAGCCGGTGCGCCGCACGGTGCCGCCCGAGGCCGTCATGCCCGATCCGGTCACTCCCGAGCCGGTCCCGCCGGGCCCGGCCGCCGTTCCCGGCCAGCTGGACGCGGTCGCCGTACGCCGGGTCTGGGACGAGGTCCTCGGCATGGTGAGTCGGAAGAGCAAGCGCGCCGCCGCCGTGGTGCGGGAGGCTACGGTCCGGGACATCGACGGCCAGACGCTGGTGTTGACGTTCCGGCACAGCGTGCACGCCAACATGCTCTCCGGCTCGCCGGGTCTGCTCCTCGACGCGATCTACGAGGTGCTCGGCGTCCGCTGGCAGATCCGTTGCGAGCTCGCCGGCGAGCAGCGGGCGTCCGCCGCCCCCAGCGCTCCGGCGCGTCCGACGCCGAGCCCCGCTCAACCGGACCGCGCCACGTCGGCACCGGCCGAGCGCGGCGCACCGTCGCCCCCGTCGACCGGCGACTCGGACTGGCCGGAGCCGGCCCGCCCGGGCGGCGCCGCGCCGACGGCGGCCCCGGCCGCCGAGAGCGAAGCCTGGCCCACCCCGGCCACTCCCGGTGGCGTCGCCCCGAGCCCGGCCCCGGCCGAGCCCCAGGTCCCGGCCGTGGCCGACGGCGGGAGCCCTCGCAACGGCAACGGGGCGCCGAGTCCCGGCCTCGCCGCCGCGCGGGCGGCCGCGGCGGGACGCGTCGCGCGTACCCCGGCGAAGGGCGCGGAGGGTGCGTGGCGCGACGGGACCATGCCCGACGAGCCTCCCTACGACCCGGAATACGACGGTCCGCCGAAGGCGGCGGCCGCCGCCTACGAGGGCTTCGACCCGGGTGACGAGCCGCTCGACGTGGTGATCGACGAGAAGACCGCGCGGCAGACGAGCGAGCAGCAGGCGCTGCAGTTGCTGCAGCAGACGCTCGGTGCCGAGAAGATCGGCGAAGAGGACACGCGCTGACTGACGGAGCCCGCCCCGGTTGGGGCGGGCTCCGTCAGTTCTGGTCGAGGGGTGTCAGCGCCCGGCCCGCGTGAAGTGCGACGCCACCTGGGCCGCCGTCAGCGCGGTGGGGTAGACCGCCGCCTCGTCGATGGTGCCCGCGACGGCACTCGACGTCGGGGCGTTCTGCCACCCGGTCAGGTTGCCTCCGCCCAGCCGCCAGAAGCCCGTCGCGGCGTCCGGGGTGGTGGTGGCGTCGGTGCCGACCGCGGCGCCGTCGACGTAGAGCGTCATGCCGCCCGGCCCCTGGGTCGCGACGGCGTGGTGCCAGGCCCCGTCGTTGTAGCTGACGCCGCTTTCGACCACCCGCTGGGCGCCGCCCGACATGGTCCCGAACGCCAGCCGCCCCGCGTTGGTCAGGTAGAGCTGCCGGTCGTACGACGTGCCCCACCCGGTCTGCACGTTCTCCAGGCCGAGCAGCTTGCCGCCGCGCGTCGTCGTGGTCTGGAACCAGACCTCGAGCGAGTACGTGGTCGGACCGGCGGCCGAGGTGTTGCTGTAGGCCACGCCGGACGATCCGGGAGAGCCGATCGCCGTGTCAGCGTCGCCGACGATCGCACCCGCGGCGCCGAAGGTCAGGCCGGCGCGGTAGGTGCCGCCCCGTCCGTTGCCGGACGAGTCGGCGACCGCACCGGTGGCCGTTTCGTTGAGCCGCCAGTACATCGACGGCGCGTCACCGAGCACCGTGCCGGCGTACGAGGCCGCCGGTGGCGGCGGTGTGCTGCCGCCGACCACGCTGGAGATCCACTGCGCGCGCACCTGGTCGGCGGGGAGCGCCCGCGACCACGCGCCCACCTCGTCCAGGCTGCCGTTGAGGTAGAAGCTGTTCGGTGAGGTCCTGGCGGTCTGGTTGGGCCCGAAGACCGTGTCGAAGCGGGTCAGGTCGGTGTAGCCGGCCCGCAGGTAACCGGTGCCGGAGCCGGCGTGCGTCGCCGCCGCCGACGCGGCGAGCGCCCCGTCGACGTAGAGCGACATCGTCGTTCCGTCGTACGTCGCGGCCACCTGGTGCCACGCGCCGTCGTTGTAGGAGTTCGGGCTCCGTACGTAGGTGAACCGGCTCGTCGCCGACGCCGTCTGGCGTAGCCCGAACTCCAGCTGCCCGTTGTTGTCCATCCACACGGCCCGGTCGTTGATCGTCCCCGGTCCGGTCTGCGCATTCGAGAAGCCGAGGATCGTCCCGCCGGTCAGCGTCGTGGTGCGGAACCAGGCCGCCTGGGTGAACGCCGCAGGAGCCGGTGCGGGCTGGTCGGCGGTGACGTAGCCGCTGGAACCGTTCACGGTGACCGCGGTGTCATCGCCGATCGCGCCGGTCTGCCCCCGGGTCACCCCGCCGACGTACGTGCCCGCGCGGTTGGCCGGTGAGCTGTCGGCGGCGGTGCCGGCGCTGTCGTTCAGCCGCCAGTACGTCTCAGGGCCGCTGCCGAGCACCGTCGCCGGGTAGCTGGCCGGGTCGCTGCCGTTGACGGTCGCCGACGCCGAGTTTGGCGACCGTCCGCTGCTCAGCGTTCCGTCGCTGGCCGCGACGGTGTACGTGTGGCTGCTGCCGGCGGGGAGCCCGGTGTCGTCGAACCGCAACGTGGGGCGGGTCCACGGCCACGATTCGGCGGTGCGGGTGGCGACCGGAGTGGTGCCGCCGTCGCGGTAGATCGAGTAGGTGAGTGTGCCGCTGTCGCGGTCGGCCACGGCCGGGAAGGTGACGGTGAGCGTGCCGGCGGCCGTAGCGGTCACGGTCGGGGCGACCGGGCGATCCGGTGCGGTGCCGCCACCGGGACGGAACCGGGTGATGCCCTGCTGTGCGGCGTTGTTGACGGTGGTGAAGTCGCCACCGACGAAAAGCTGGGTGCCGTCGCTGGCCAGCACGCGGGGGCCGACGGGGTTGGTCGAGGTGGTGGCGTTGGTGTTCGGGCTCCAGTGGCCCTGGCTGCCGTCGGCCAGCGACTGGGCGACGAGGCGGTTGAAGAAGAAGGTGTTGCGGTCCTGGGTGCCGACGTAGCCGCCCGGGTTGTAGCCGCAGTCGTGCTGGTGCGACCCCTTGTAGAGCCAGCCGTTGACGACCTTGACCGCCTGGGTGCCGCCGTAGCAGTAGCTGTTCCAGACGAGCGCGCCGTCGGCGACCTTCGCCGCGTACGTGCCGTCGTAGCAGCCCACGTTCTCGTCCTCGGCGGAGACGTACGCGGTGTCGCCGGAGATTTCGATGTCGGTGACATGGGCGACGCAGTTGGGGCGGTTGGGTGCGATCCCGGTGGCCGCCCACGGCCGGGTGGCGCCGGTGGCGGGGTCGAGCGCGGCGATCGCGTTCTGGTCGACCCCGTTGACCGTGGTGAAGGTGCCGCCGATGAGCAGCCGGCCGGCGGCGGGCGCGAGTTCGATCGCGACGGACCGGTTGTTGGCCGACGCGGTGAAGCCCGCGATCAGCGCCCCGGTCGTCGGGTGCAGCGCGGCGAGGCGTCCCTTGGCCACCGAGTTGACGGTGTTGAAGTCACCGCCCACGTAGACGGCGCCGGCCCCGGCGTGGACCGCGGTGACCGTCGCGCTGGCGCTCGGCGCCCAGCCGGTGATCAGGCTTCCACCGGGCAGGTTGAAGGCCGCCATCCGGTTGCGGGTGACGCCGTTGACGGTGGTGAAACTGCCGACCGCGTAGAGGCGGCTGCCGTCGGGTGAGATCGACAGTCCGAAGACGTTGCCGTTGATCGTCGCGTTGAACGATGTCACCAGGGCGCCGGTGCTCGCGTTGAACGCGGCGAGGCGGGTCCGGGTGACCTCGCCGGCGCCGCTCGCGTTGCCGGGCGGGCGTACGGAGGTGAAGTCGCCGCCGACGTAGACCACGCCGCCGGAGACCGCGAGCGCGCGGACGGTGTCATTGGTCTGCCACATGCTCGACGCGGTCCCGCTCAGTGGCTGATCGGGGGCGAGCGCCGCCGCGGACGGGCCGGCCGTAACGCCGATAACGAAGGTCGCGGCCGCGGTGGCGGTGGCGGTCGCGAGGAGAGATGCGGAGAGGCGCCGAAGGCTTCTGTGGGCCGTGGACATGTACGTCCTTCCAGGCTGTGCGCGCTGACAGGCGAAGCGTTGGGTTTGCGCAGGTCCGCCGTCAAGCAATGGCTGCTGGCGGATTGCAGACAGGGCGGGGCGCCCTGATCCCGGCTGCCCATAAACAAACGACTATGTTCGCTGGGTGGGTGCGTCGATCTCCGCCCGGATCCCGTTCGGCGCGTCGCCGCGTGCGGTCCGGCGCCGTCGCAGAAATGGCCGTGCGGCAGGTGGTAGCCGCCGTGACGGCTGGCCCGGGGTCACCCGACCGGCGCTGTCCCGTGATCCGCGCCTCGGCGGGCCGCGGGAGGCGGCGCGGCGGGGCGGCGTGCCGGTGGCCGACCGCCGGTGGCGGCTAGGCTTGGCGGCGGCCCGAGCCAGACACGTCGTAAGGAGCCTCCTGTGCGCCCCGGTGGACAGCCCAACCTGCAGCAGCTCATGAAGCAGGCGCAGAAGATGCAGCAGCAGATGGCCGCCGCTCAGGCGCAACTCGCCGAGGCGGAGCTGACCGGCACGGCCGGCGGTGGCCTCGTGACGGTGACCGTCTCGGGCGCGGGTGACGTCAAGTCCGTGAAGATCGACCCGAAGGTGGTCGACCCGGAGGACGTGGAGACGCTCGAAGACCTGGTGCTCGCGGCGGTGCGTAACGCCAACGAGGCGTCCCGCCAGCTGACCGAGGAGAAGATGGGTCCGGTCACGGGCGGGATGGGCGGGATGGGTCTGCCCGGGTTCTGAGTCACCGCTTCCACCAGCTGCCCGGAACATAGAGCCACCCGAGATAAGAGCCCCCGCGCATGTATGAAGGTGCCATCCAGGACCTGATCGACGAGCTGGGCCGGTTGCCCGGCGTGGGGCCGAAGAGCGCCCAGCGGATCGCGTTCCACATCCTGTCGGCCGACGCGGCCGACGTCACCCGGCTCGCCAACGCGCTGCGCAAGGTCAAGGAGTCGGTGCGCTTCTGCACGACCTGCTTCAACGTCGCCGAGTCCGAGCAGTGCCGTATCTGCCGTGACGCGCGCCGTACGGACGAGGTGTTGTGCGTGGTCGAGGAGCCGAAGGACGTGGTGGCGGTCGAGCGGACGGGTGAGTTCCGCGGCCGCTACCACGTGCTGGGCGGCGCGATCAATCCGTTGGAGGGCGTCGGCCCGGACAACCTGCGGATCCGTGAGTTGATGGTCCGGCTCGGCTCGGGCAACGTGCGCGAGTTGATCCTGGCGACCGACCCCAACACCGAGGGGGAGGCGACCGCGACGTACCTCGCCCTGATGGTCAAGCCGATGGGCATCGCCGTGACCCGGCTGGCCAGCGGTCTGCCCGTCGGCGGCGATCTGGAGTACGCGGACGAGATCACTCTGGGTCGCGCGTTCGAGGGTCGCCGCGCGGTCTGACGGCCGCGCGGTCTGACGGCCGTTCGGTATGACAGCGCAGGTTCCGGCGCTACCGAGACTGTTACATAACTGTTATGCCGCATTGCTTCTCAAAGCGGCCAAACCGGACCACTCCTCTGTCAATGATCAACCGTAGGTGTCGGGTTGGTAAGGATTCGCGAGCGGGACTTCGCTATCGCTGCTGAGCGCACTAGCGTGCCGCACACGGACCGAGCCAAAACCCCGGCGTTGGTCATGCGCATAACAGAGGTGAGAGATGCAGGCGAGAAGGCTCAAGGTGGCAATCGCCGCCGCAGCCGTTGCCGCGATGGCAGTCGGCGCGGCCGGCTGCGCGCAAAGCGACCGGAAGAGCGACAGTGGCGAAGGCAAGACGGGCGGCACCTTCATCTTTGCCGGTGCCGGTGACCCGAAGAACTTCGACCCGATCTTCAACGATGACGGTGAGTCGTTCCGGCCGGTCCGGCAGATGTACGACACCCTGATCACCCACAAGCCCGGCACCGCCGAGCTCGAGAGTGGTCTGGCGGAGAGCTGGGAGCACGACGCGACCGGCAAGGTCTGGACCTTCAAGCTCCGCAAGGGCGTCAAGTTCCACGACGACACGGCCTTCAACGCGGCGGCGGTCTGCTTCAACTTCGACCGCTGGTACAACATGAAGGGCGCCGCGGCCCAGAGCCAGATGATCTACTACATGGACGTGTTCGGCGGCTTCGCCAAGAACGAGGGCGACGGCGCGGGCAAGTCCATTTACGACAAGTGCGAGGCCAAGGACGACAACACGGCCGTCGTCACGATGAACACCTACAAGGGCGCCTTCCCCGGCGCCTTCGCGCTCACCTCGCTCTCGATGTCGAGCCCGGACGCGCTCAAGAAGTACGACGCCGACAAGGTGGCCCAGAAGGGCGACTCGTTCGAATACAGCGAGTACGCCAACGCGCACCCGACCGGTACCGGGCCGTTCACGTTCGGTGGCTGGGACAAGGCGAAGAACGAGATCACCTTGAACCGCAACGCCAACTACTGGGGCGAAAAGGCCAAGGTCGACAAGGTGATCATCAAGGTCATCAAGGACGAGAGCACGCGTAAGCAGGAGCTGCGCGCGGGTACGGTCCAGGGCATCGACTTCCCGGCCCCGGCCGACCGGAAGGCGCTCTCCGGCGAGGGCTTCCAGGTCATCAACCGCCCGGCGTTCAACATCCTCTACCTGGGCATGAACCAGAAGAACCCGAAGCTCAAGGACCTCCGGGTGCGGCAGGCGATCGCCTACGCGCTCAACCGCGAGCAGCTCGTCCAGAGCAAGGCGCCCGGCGGCTCCAGCGTCGCGAGCCAGTTCATGCCGGACACCGTGCTCGGGTACGCGCCGGACGTGCAGAAGTACGAGTACAACCCGGAGAAGGCCAAGCAGCTGCTCAAGGAGGCGGGCGCCGAGGGTCTGACGCTCAACTTCTACTACCCGCCGGACGTCACCCGGCCGTACATGCCCAACCCGCAGGAGATCTTCACCGTCCTCGCCAACGACCTGCAGGCCGCCGGCATCAAGGTGAACGGTGTCCCGCGGCCGTGGAACGGCGGCTTCAAGGACGACGTCCAGCAGCTGGGCAAGCACGACCTGCACATCCTCGGCTGGACCGGCGACTACAACGACCCGGGCAACTTCGTGGGCACCTTCTTCGGTCGGGGTAAGACCGAGTTCGGTGACCAGGCGATGACCGACATGTTCGCCGCGATCTCGGCCGCCGACGCCAAGGTCGACGAGGCGGAGAAGAAGGCCGCCTGGCAGCAGGTCAACAAGGACATCGCCACCAAATGGCTGCCGGCCGTCCCGGTCTGGCACGCGCCCCCGGCGATCGTGGTGACGAAGGACGTCAAGGGTCTGGTCGCCAGCCCGCTGACCGACGAGCGTTTCAACACGGTCTCCGTCGGCTGACCACAGCGGATAGCACGGTAAGTGGGTCGGCCCGGGCCGGGATAAGATTCCCGGCCCGGGCCGTCCTGCACGGAGCTCAAGAGTCTGGTGTGTGAACGATGTTGCGAGTGATAGTGCGCCGCCTGCTACAGCTGGTGGTGACCCTGATCGCGCTATCCGCGTTGATCTTCGTCTGGCTGCGGAACCTGCCCGGCGGCCCTGTCGAGGCGCTGCTCGGTGAGCGGGCGACCCCGGAGCGACGGGAGCTGCTGATCAAGGCCCTCGGCTACGACCAGCCGATCTGGGTGCAGTACGGCAAGTTCATGCAGAAACTGTTCTCCGGCGACTTCGGCAACTCGATCCGCACCGGTGAACCGGTCATCGACGTGATTACCCGGGCCTTCCCGGCCACGATCGAGTTGGCGGCCTTCGCCATGATCATCGCGGTCGGACTCGGCGTCCCGCTCGGCTATCTCGCCGCCAAGCACCGCGGTCGGTTCCTCGACAACCTCACCATCGCCGGCACGCTGCTCGGCATCTCGATCCCGATCTTCTTCCTGGGCTACCTGCTCAAGGACGTCTTCACCCAGAACATCCACTGGTTCCCGCCCTCCGGACGGCTCACCACCGGACTCGACAACACCGACGTCACCGGCTTCTTCGTCTTCGACGGCCTGCTGACCCGCGAGTTCGACGCGAGCGCGGACGCGCTCTGGCACCTGGTCCTGCCGGCGATCACCCTGGCCACCATCCCGCTGGCGGTCATCGTGCGGATCACCCGGGCGAGCGTGCTCGACGTGCTCAACGAGGACTACGTGCGCACGGCCGAGGCGAAGGGCCTGCGCCAGCGCACCGTGCGCGGCCGGCACGTGCTGCGCAACGCGATGCTGCCGGTCGTCACGACGATCGGCCTGCAGACCGGCGCCCTGCTCGCCGGCGCCGTGCTCACCGAGAAGGTGTACAACTGGGGTGGTCTCGGCACGCTGATCACCGACTCCATCAGCGGCAGCCGGGACTATCCCGTTCTGCAGGCCCTGATCCTGCTTGCGGCACTGGTCTTCGTAGTGGTCAACCTGCTCGTCGACCTGTCGTACGCGATCATCGACCCCCGGGTGCGTGTGGGATGAGCGAACGCAGTGAGCGAATCAGCCAGTTCAGCGCGGTTGAGCCTCATGGCGTCACGGCGCGTAGCGAGGTGACGGCATGAGTGAACGCAGCATTGGCGTGCTGGCCGACAAGAAGAAGGCCCGCCTCGACGAACTCGCCAGGTCGACCGCGGAGAAGGGCGGGGTCAGTCTCTTCCGGGACGCCCTGCGCCGGCTCCGGCGAAACCCGGTGGCGATCACCGGCGCGGTCCTCGTCGGACTCTTCCTCCTGGTCGCGATCTTCGCGCCGCTCATCGCGCCGCACGATCCCGTGCAACGCTTCCAGGAGTTGACCAAGGATCTGACGGTCGACAACATCCCGGGCCCCACCGCCGACTTCCCGCTCGGCTCGGACCCGCTGGGCCGCGACTACGCCTCCCGCCTGATCTACGGGGCCCGGCAGACGCTCTTCGTCGGCGTGCTGGCCACGCTGATCGGTCTCGCTCTCGGCGTGGTGATCGGAGCCATCGCCGGTGCCGTCGGCGGCTGGGTCGACGTCGCGCTGATGCGGTTGACCGACGTCATGCTGGCGCTGCCCGGCCTGCTGCTGGCGATCACCCTGGTCGCGGTCGCGAGCCAGTCGAGCCAGTGGACCGTCATCTTCGCCGTCGCCATCGTCAATGTGCCGATCTTCGCCCGGCTGCTCCGCGGCTCGATGCTGGCGCAGCGGGAGAGCGACCACGTGCTGGCCGCGCGGGCCCTGGGCGTCAAGCAGCACACGATCGTGCTGCGGCACATGCTGCCCAACTCGATGACCGCGGTGATCGTGCAGTCCACGCTCACCTTCGCGGTGGCCATCCTGGACGCGGCGGCGCTGTCGTTCCTCGGCCTCGGCGACCCGGACATCAACCGGGCCGAGTGGGGCCTGATGCTCGGCGTCGACGGTCAGCGCTATTTCGAGGTCCGACCGGAGCTCGCCTACTACCCGGCGCTGGCGATCATTGTCGTCGCGCTCGGCTTCACGCTGCTCGGCGAGGCGATGCGCGAGGCCATCGATCCGAAGAACCGGCGGTGACCGCGCATGACCACGATTAGCGGCCGCGGCGGGCAAGAGGGAGTACGGGAATGAGCCTGCTCGACGTACGGGATCTGAGCGTCGTCTTCCAGCGGCGTGGCGAGCCGTCCTTCACGGCGGTCGACAAGGTCAGCTTCAGCGTGGAGCCCGGTCAGACCGTCGGGCTGGTCGGCGAGTCCGGCTGCGGCAAGAGCGTGACCAGCCTGGCGATCATGGGGCTGCTGCCGAAGCGGGGCAACAAGGTGACCGGGGAGGTCCTCTTCGAGGGGACGGACCTGCTCAAGCTCCGCGCGGATGACATGCGCGACCGTCGTGGCCGGGAGATCGGCATGATCTTCCAGGACCCGCTGTCGTCGCTCAACCCGGTGATCCCGATCGGGCTGCAGGTCGCCGAGGTGCTCGAACGCCACCAGGGCCGCGACCGCAAGGCGGCGCTGCGGGAGGCACGCGACCTGCTCGACGCGGTCGGCATCCCCGACCCGACCCGGCGGCTCAAGGAATACCCGCACCAGATCTCCGGCGGCATGCGGCAGCGCGCGCTCATCGCGATCGCGTTGGCCTGCAAGCCCCGGCTGCTGATCGCCGACGAGCCCACGACCGCGCTCGACGTGACCATCCAGGCGCAGATCCTGACGCTGCTCAAGCAGTTGGTCGACGAGACCGGGACGGCGCTGATCATGATCACGCACGACCTGGGCGTCGTCGCGGGACTCTGCGACACCGTCAACGTGCTCTACGGCGGCAAGGTCGTGGAGAACGCGGAGCGGCACGAGTTGTTCGCGAGCCCGCGGCATCCGTACACGCACGGGCTCCTCAGCTCGGTGCCGCGCCTGGACTCGCTGCGCGGCGAGCGGCTGCACGCGATCCGCGGTTCGGTCTCCGACAACATCCCGTGGGTGGAAGGGTGCGCCTTCGCGCCCCGCTGCGACCGGGTCGTGGACGCCTGTGTCGAGGGGACCCCGCCGCTGGAGCCGACCGCCCGCGGCGGCCTCCTGCGCTGCAACAACCCGGTTCCGCAGGAGGTGACGGTATGAGCGAGCAGAACGAGGCGGCGGCCGTGAGCGACGCGGCGGCACCGCTGGTCGAGTTGCGCGACCTGAAGGTGCACTTCCCGATCAAGAGCGGGGTGCTGTTCGATCGCACCGTCGGTTACGTCTACGCGGTCGACGGCGTCTCGCTGTCGATCAAGTCAGGCGAGACGTACGGCCTGGTCGGTGAGTCGGGCTGCGGCAAGTCCACGCTGGGCCGGGGTCTGCTGCGGCTGGTCGAGCCGACCGATGGGCAGATCATCTTCGACGGCACCGACCTGCGCGAGCTCAAGGGCGAGACGATGCGCCGCGCCCGCCGGCGGATGCAGATGATCTTCCAGGACCCGCTCTCCAGCCTCGACCCGCGCCAGTCGGTGGAGTCGCTGCTGGTGGAGGGGCTCAAGGCGCACGGGCTGGCCAAGGACAAGGCCGAGACGGCGAAGACGCTGCGCGCCACCCTCGAAGCGGTCGGGATGCCCGCCTCCGCGCTCCGGAAGTATCCGCACGAGTTCTCCGGCGGCCAACGCCAGCGCATCGGGATCGCCCGCGCGCTCGTGCTCAACCCGGACCTGATCGTCGCCGACGAGCCGGTCTCCGCCCTCGACGTGTCGATCCAGGCGCAGGTCATCAACCTGCTCGAAGACCTGCAGGCCGAGCGCGGGCTGACCTATCTGATCATCGCGCACGACCTCGCGGTGGTGCGGCACATCGCCGACACCGTCGGGGTCATGTACCTCGGCGGCCTCGTCGAGGAGGCGTCCAGCGACGACCTCTACCGGGAGCCGATGCACCCGTACACGAAGGCGCTGATGTCCGCGGTGCCGGTGCCGGATCCGCTGGTGGAGGACCGGCGGGAGCGCATCCTGCTCGCCGGCGACCTGCCGTCGCCGGCCAACCCACCGACCGGCTGCCGCTTCCACACCCGCTGCCCGTGGGCGCAGCCGACGCGCTGCCACGACGAGCGGCCGGTGCTGCGCGAGATTGTCGGTGGGCACCGGGTGGCGTGTCACTACGTGGAGGAGATCGCTGCGGGCAAGCTGCGGGCGCACGAGGTGGAGCCGGAGTTGGTGCGGCCGGACGACGCCTCCTCGCCGGGCGACCCGGGGGAACTCATCCCCACCCCGTAGGTGCTAGGACAGGGCCCATTCCCGCGGGAATGGGCCCTGTCCTATCCCTCGGGGCGGTGCAGCAGGCCGACCGCGATCGTGTGCACGCCCGCGAGATCAGCGGGGTCGGCGAGCGGAGCGCGCCCGCCGGTCACCACGTACCACTCGTCCGCGTCCTTGTACTGCACCCGCAGCGTGACCTGACCGTCGGAGAACTCGGTGCGCAGGGTCAGCTCGCCCGTCACCACCCCGACCTCGTCCGTCATCACGCCCCCCGGTCCGGGCACGATGTCCGTGGTGCGGCTGTCGGCGGTGGCGACTTGCTCCGCTACGGCTTCTTCGCCCATGAGCAGCTCTCCAACATGTCCGTGAGGGTGGCCTTCTCCGCGGTCGTGACCGACAACCGCCAGAAGTGCTTCACCGCGATCCAGTCCTCTGCGTACGTGCACCAGTAGTCGCGGTTCGCCGGCTTCCACTGCGAGGGATCCTGATCACCCTTTGCCCGGTTGGAGCTCGCCGAAACCGCGATCAGCTGGGGCCGGGTGAGGTCGTTGGCGAACTCGCCGCGCCGATTGTCGTCCCAGTCGGCGGCACCCGACCGCCAGGCGTTCGCGAGCGGCACCATGTGGTCGATGTCCACCTGGGACGGGTCGGAGAAGGTGCGGTTGTCGTAGACGCTCGACCAGCGCCCGCCGACCACGTTGCAGCCGCTGAGCTTCACGTCCTCCCCGTCGCGCTGCAGTACGGTGTCCCGCACGTCGCAGTTCTTGCCAGTGTCCCGCCAGTGCGGGAACCGGTCCCGGCTGTACCCCTTCATCGAGCCGGCGCTGGCCACGGTGAGCTGCCCGAGCAGCTTCGGCGATTCGCCGTTCGACGACGGTGCGGTCGCGGGGTCGTCAGGTGCGGTGCAGGCCGTGGCGCCGCCGAGGGTCAGGGCCGCGACGAGCGCCGCCACCGCGCCGCGCCAGGTCTTCGACCGCGTAGGGAGCGTGTCCACCAGACAAGCTTGCGGGGTGTACGACGCCGAGCGGGGGAAACGATGGCGGTTTCGGCGATTTGCGACTAACACAATATTTGGCACGGCAGATTGGACCACATGACCCAGCCCCCGGCGACCCTGCGCCTGAGCTCTCCGGCCGGACGCGGCGCGATGGTCGCCACCATCCTCGCCTCCGGCATGGCGTTCCTCGACGCCACGGTCGTCAACGTCGCCCTGCCGCAGCTCGGCACCGACCTCGACGCCACCACTGCGGGTCTCCAGTGGACGGTCGACGGATACCTGCTCACCCTCGCCGCGTTCGTGCTGCTCGGCGGGGCGCTCGGTGACCGCTACGGGCGGCGGAAACTCTTCGTCCTCGGCGTCGTGTGGTTCACCGCCGCCTCCGCCGTCTGCGGCCTGACCCGGAGCGTCGAACTGCTGGTCGTCGCGCGGTTCGTGCAGGGGATCGGCGCCGCGCTGCTGACGCCGGGGTCGCTCTCCGTGCTGCGTGCCAGCTTTCACCCCGACGACCGGGGACGGGCCATCGGCGTCTGGTCCGGCCTCTCCGGCGTCTCCACCGCCGTCGGCCCTTTCATCGGAGGCTGGCTGATCGACGCCCTGTCCTGGCGGTGGATCTTCTTCATGAACGTCCCCCTGGGGGTGCTCGTCCTGCTGGCCGCGCTGCGCTGGGTCCCGGAAAGCCGCGCCCCCGCGCCGGAGCGGCCGCGCTTCGACCTGGCCGGCGCGCTGCTCGGCGCGCTGGGGCTGGCCGGCGTGGCGTACGCGCTGATCGAGGCGCCCGCCCGCGGCATCGGCTCCTGGTCGGTGATCGCCGCGATCCTCGTCGGGATCGTTGCCACCGGCCTCTTCGTGCTCGTCGAGCGCCGTCGCGGCGCCGCCGCGATGCTGCCGCCGTCGCTCTTCTCGCAACGGATCTTCGGCGTGCTCAACCTCTACACGGTCGCGATCTACGCCGCGCTCGGCGGTCATCTCTTCTTTCTCTCGGTCCAGCTCCAGACGGTCGCCCACTATTCGGCGTTGCAGACGGGCCTCGCCACGCTGCCGATCACGATCCTGCTCGCCGCAGGCTCACCCAGCGCCGGAGCCCTGGCCACCCGGATCGGTCCCCGCCTGCCCCTGATGATCGGGCCGTTGATCGCGGCAGCCGGCGTGCTGGTGCTGCGGTCGATCGGCCCCCGCGCCGAATACTGGACCGAGGTCTTTCCCGGCGTACTGCTCTTCGGACTCGGCATGACGATGGTGGTGGCGCCGCTCACCGCGTCGGTGCTCGGTGCGGTCGAGGACCGATTCAGTGGCGTGGCGAGCGGCTTCAACAACGCCGCCGCCCGCACGGGCGGACTGCTGGCCGTGGCGGCGCTGCCGTTGCTGGTCGGGCTCTCCGGCGAGGCCTACCGGATGCCGGCCGCGCTCACCGCCGCGTTCCGGGCGGCGATGCTCTGGTGCGCCGCGCTGATGCTGGCCGGCGCCGCCCTGGCCGCCTTCCTCCGCCGCCCCCACGCATGAACCCACCCTTCCCGTCGATCAAGGGCATGTCCACGTGGTCCGATCTCTGATCGGGTGAACCTGCCCTTGATCGACGCGGAAGTCCTACGCTCAGGCGTGCGCGCGGTTGACGGCGCTCGTCACGGCCTTCACCGAGGCGGTCACGATGTTCGGGTCGAGACCGACGCCCCAGACCGTACGGCCGTCCACCTCGCACTCCACGTACGCCGCCGCCTGCGCGTCACCACCGGAGGACATCGCGTGCTCGGCGTAGTCGAGCAGCCGTACCCGGATGTTGAGCGCCTGCAGCGCGTTCACGTACGCGTCGATTGGGCCGTTGCCGATCGCGACCAGCGACCGCTCCTCGGCGCCGGCCCGGACCACCGCGTCGATCTCGACCTTGCCGTCGACGGTCGCCGTGCTGTAGCCGCCCAGCGCGACCTTCGGCGACTCCTGGTGGTCGATCAGATACTGGCTCGCGAAGATCTCCCACATCCGCTGCGGCTCGACCTCGCCGCCCTCGTCGTCCGTGAACTGCTGCACCACGCCGGAGAACTCGATCTGCAGCCGTCGCGGCAGGTCGAGGTGGTGCTCGGACTTCATGATGTACGCGACGCCACCCTTGCCGGACTGCGAGTTGACCCGGATGACCGCCTCGTAGGTGCGGCCCAGGTCCTTCGGGTCGATCGGCAGGTAGGGCACGCCCCAGGTGTAGCTGTCGACCGGGACGCCCGCGGCCAGCGCGTCAGCGGCCAGCGCGTCGAGCCCCTTCTTGATCGCATCCTGGTGCGACCCCGAGAAGGCGGTGTACACGAGGTCGCCGGCGTACGGGTGGCGCTCGTGCACCGGAAGCTGGTTGCAGTATTCGACCGTCCGCTTGACCTCGTCGATCTGCGAGAAGTCGATCCTCGGGTCGACACCCTGCGAGAAGAGGTTGAGTCCCAGCGTCACCAGGTCGACGTTGCCGGTGCGCTCCCCGTTGCCGAACAGGCACCCCTCGACGCGGTCCGCGCCGGCCAGCAGGCCCAGCTCGGCGGCGGCCACGCCGGTGCCGCGGTCGTTGTGCGGGTGCAGCGACAGGATCACGCTGTCGCGCCGGGGCAGCCGTCGGTGCATCCACTCGATCGAGTCGGCGTAGACGTTCGGCATGGCCATCTCGACCGTCGCCGGCAGGTTGATGATCAGGGGACGGTCCGGCGTCGGGTCGATCACGTCGATGACGGCGCTGCAGACCTCGAGCGCGTACTCCAGCTCCGTGCCGGTGTAGGACTCGGGCGAGTACTCGTAGTAGATCTGGGTGTCGGGCGTGTGGATCTCCGCGTACTTCTGGCACAGCCGCGCGCCCTGGGTGGCGATGTCCTTGATCCCGTCCCGGTCGAGGCCGAAGACCACCCGACGCTGCAGCGTGGACGTCGAGTTGTAGAAGTGCACGATCGCGCGCTTGGCGCCGCGCAGCGACTCGAAGGTGCGCTCGATCAGGTGCTCGCGGCACTGGGTGAGCACCTGGATCGTGACGTCGTCGGGGATCAGGTCCTGCTCGATGAGCTGCCGGACGAAGTCGAAGTCGGTCTGGCTGGCGGAGGGGAAGCCGACCTCGATCTCCTTGTAGCCCATCTGCACCAGCAGGTTGAACATCCGGCGCTTGCGCTCGGGCGACATGGGGTCGATCAGCGCCTGGTTGCCGTCGCGCAGGTCCACCGCGCACCAGCGCGGGGCGGCCTCGACCCGGCGGCCCGGCCACTGCCGGTCGGGCAGATCGACGGAGAACTGGTGGTGGTACGGCTGGTAGCGCTGGTACGGCATGCGGCTCGGCTGCTGCCGGGCGATGGAATCGGCGTCGGTGGTGCCGGCTGCATCGGACATGTCAGAAAACTCCTGGGTCATGTGACGGGGTCGCCGCGGGCGACGAGGTCGGGCGGGAGGCAGACGTTCGATCGGGAGCGCGGAAGCGCGACGGGCGATCGATCGGGAATGGCAAGGCGGCGTACGTCAACTCCGCGACGAGGTGCCGGCCGGATGGGCCTCGTCGCGGCGACGAAGAAGGAGTACCTGCCACATGACTTCCGTCACCCTACGTGATCAATATGGCTCGTCCAAGCCAAGCCCGGACTCTGAGACGAAGCTCGCAGCCATGGTGCGGACGGCTCATGACCACTCCCCAATTTCACCTTACGTGTTCGAGTGATTTCGGCGCGTCGAACCGAATCTGAGGGTAACGTGCATATGGGCGATTTGTGCCCCACGGGGAGGCGGGGATGGGCGAGGCCACAGCTGGTGGCGCGGTGCGGACCGGCGAGCGAGAGGTCGGTGAGGCGGCGACGGAGATCTTCCGACGGCCACAGTTGGAAGCCGTCCCGGCGTGGCCGGAACCGCCCGCGGCCGACCACGATTCGCAGCCCACCTTCGCGCCCGTTTCCGCTCCGGTGCGGACACTCGTGCCCAACCGCAGACCGGAGCTGGTCCTCGCGCCGCCACCGGTCACGACACCCGAGCCGGCTTCCGCACCCGAGCCGGCTCACGTACCCGAGCTGGCTCCCGTAGCCGACCCGGACGATGCGGTCGTCGCCGAGCAGGCCTTCGACATCGACCTTCCGCTCGACGTCGAACCGGAACTCGATCCTCCGTACGACGAGGCGCCCCTAAGCCCGTCGACAACCCGGACGGGCCCGCAGGAGCCGTCCTGGAACCGGCCGAGCGGGGTATCGCCGATCACCCGCGCCGAGCGTCGGGCGGCCGAAGCGGCAGCCGCCGCCCGCGCCACCGGCGTCGAGCAGGCCGGCAGCGCGCCGGGCCAACTGCTCTGGGCGCTGACCCGGGTCATGTTCGGCCTGGCCTTCCTGTGGACGTTCTTCGACAAACTCTTCGGGCTGGACGCCCCCACGCCCGCTGTCGGCGCATGGCGCACCGGAACGTCGCCGACCAGCGGATTTCTCGCCGCGGTGGACGGCCCGTTCGTCGACGTGTTCGGCAAACTGGTCGGCCGGGCCTGGGTCGACTGGGCTTTCATGATCGCGCTCGCCGTGATCGGGCTCGGACTGCTGCTGGGCGTCGGGATGATCATCGCCGCGACCACGGGAACCGTTCTGCTGGTCCTCACGTGGATGGCGGCGTTGCCGCTCGCCGGCAACCCGGTCTTCGATGAGCGCCTCCTCGCCGCGCTCGTCCTCATCTGCATCACGGTGAGCGGAGCCGGCCTGCGCTACAGCCTCGCGCCATGGTGGCGGCGCAGCGCGGTGGTCCGGACGTTGCCCGTGCTCCGTTAGGACAGGCGAAACACGCCTAGTTCAGCAGCAGGTCGGTCAGAGGGTGCCGCCGGCGCAGTCCCGTTTCCCGCAGCCGCAGGTCCTCGGGAAGGAACGCCGGGTCGCCGAGGCGTCCGACGGCGGCCACGACGTGCGGGTTCACGGCATCGGGCAGTTCCAGATCGGAGCGGAGCCCGGCGGCGTCGAAGCCGGCCATCTGGTGGACGTGCAGGCCGAGCGCGGCGGCCTGGAGCGAGAAGTGCGCCACCGCCTGACCGAGGTCGTACGCCGCGTGGGTCAGCGGAGCGCCGGTCCGGCTCGCCGTCGCGTGCGCACCCATCACCAGTAGCGCCGCGCTGCCGGCCCACCGCTGGTTACCCGGCGAGAGATTGACGAAGATGCGCTTGTGCGTCTCGTCGTCCCGCCGGCCGACGACGAACCGCCACGGTTGCGTGTTCGCCGCCGACGGGGCCCACCGCGCCGCCTCCAGCAGCGACGTCAGGTCGGCGTCCGAGACGCGGGCGTACGGGTCGAAAGCGCGGGGGCTCCACCGCTCCGCGAGCAGCGGGTGTAGCTCGGCCATGGCCGCAGTGTGCCGCATTCCACAGAGGATCGCCCAATCGAGGGCTACCGGGCGTGTCGGCTCGAATCCGGCACGTGAGCGGGTTCAGCCCACGGATCGGCTGGTGGGCGTCGTCGTCGGTTCCGTGGCCGGCGCCGGTGCGGCGACATTGAGCGGCTCGCGATCGACGACCGGAGCCGGCAGCGTGACCGTGGGCGGGGCGGCGGTCGGCGGCCCGGCCAGCACCAACGAGCCGAACCCCAGCTTCGCACCGGTCAGCGTCCCGGCGGCCTCGTAGCAGTAGATCCCCACGTCGAGCGCGGGGTTGAGCGACGCGGAGGTGGACTCGACCGAGAAGCAGGAGCCCCGGACGCCCGGCAGGAGCGGGGTGGTGGAGACAGAGATCGGGGCCTGTCGATCGGTGAGCACCTCCTGCCAGTCGGTGAAGGCGTGCTGGATGCGCGGATCAAAGCCGCTGGCCAGGGCGGCGCCCGGGTCGCCGACCCGTACGCAGGCCGGGTCGAGGTAGTTCGTCGCCGACGGCAGGGCGCACTGGTAGAGCCCGGTGGAATTCTGCGCGACCGAGACGTCGGCGTCGCCGCCGAGCGCACCGCCGGGGATGTCGATCCGCCAACTGCCGTCGACGGCCCTGGTCACACCGACCGTCCGGTCCGGCTGCCCGGGCGCGGACAGGGTGTAGAAGGCGGTGAGGCTGCTGTCCCGCCCCAACGCGACGAGCCCGGCGAGCTGCGCCCGCTCCTCCGTGCCTCCGGTGGCGGTCGCGCTGCCGCTGGGTGCCGCCCCGGACGGGGTCGAATCGCCGCCGCAGCCAGCGAGCAGGACGGGGACGGCGAGCAGCAGCGCGCCGACCAGCTTGCGACGGACGGCATACCGGGAGACCGCGGGAAGGCGCATCCGCCTATTCTCTGTATGAAGAAGCGCTTCGATACGTCAGGTCCGTCGCGTCGCCCCGGCGTGTCGTCCCCGGGCCGGATCGTGGGATCGGATGTCGGGGTCGCCGTCCGCCGCCGGTACCCTGATGGGGACTTACATCGGCGCCGCCGGCTCCAGACCGGCGGCGTCGGCACGCTCAGCCCGACCGGAGGGAGTGGACCGCCGTGGCACTGGTGGTGCAGAAGTACGGCGGCTCCTCCGTCGCCGACGCGGAGCGGATCAAGCGGGTCGCCGAGCGCATCGTCGCCGCCCGCAAGGGGGGCGACGACGTGGTCGTCGTCGTGTCCGCGATGGGTGACAGCACCGACGAACTGCTCGATCTCGCGCATCAGGTCAGCCCGCTGCCGCCGGGCCGTGAACTCGACATGCTGCTGACCGCCGGCGAACGCATCTCGATGGCGCTGCTCGCCATGGCGATCCACAACCTGGGTTACGAGGCGCGGTCCTTCACCGGCTCGCAGGCGGGTGTGCTCACCACCTCGGTGCACGGGCGGGCCCGCATCATCGACGTGACGCCGGGCCGCCTGCGGGGGGCGCTCGACGAGGGCTCGATCGCGATCGTCGCCGGTTTCCAGGGCGTCTCCCAGGACACCAAGGACATCACCACGTTGGGTCGGGGCGGCTCGGACACGACCGCCGTCGCGCTCGCCGCGGCGTTGGGCGCCGACGTCTGTGAGATCTACACCGACGTCGACGGCGTGTTCACCGCCGATCCGCGTATCGTCCCCAACGCACGCCACATCAAGCAGATCACGTACGAAGAGATGCTGGAGTTGGCCGCCTGCGGCGCGAAGGTGCTGCACTTGCGGAGCGTCGAATACGCGCGTCGGGCCGATCTGCCGATTCACGTCCGTTCGTCATACTCGACCAACACCGGCACCATGGTCACCGGATCGATGGAGGAGCTTCCCGTGGAGCAGGCACTGATCACCGGGGTCGCTCACGACCGGAGCGAGGCGAAGATCACGATCGTCGGCGTCCCGGACGAGCCGGGTGCGGCCGCGCGCATCTTCGAGACCGTCGCCAGCGCCGAGATCAATATCGACATGATCGTGCAGAACGTGTCGACGGAGGGCACCGGGCGCACGGACATCTCGTTCACGCTGCCCAAGGCGGACGGGCCGACGGCGATGGCCGCGCTCAGCAAGATCCAGGAGCCGGTCAAGTTCAAGGGCCTGCTCTACGACGACCACGTCGGGAAGGTGTCGCTCATCGGCGCCGGCATGCGTTCCCACCCGGGCGTGGCCGCCAGCTTCTTCGCCGCCCTCGGCGAGGCCGGGGTCAACATCGAAATGATCTCCACCTCGGAGATCCGGGTGTCCGTCGTCTGCCGGGACACCGACCTGGACGCCGCGGTGCTCGCCGTGCACGAGGCATTCGACCTCGGTGGCACGGAGCAGGCGGTCGTCTACGCCGGCACCGGGAGGTGACGCATGGCTGATGCCAACCGCGCGCACCTGCCCACGCTCGCCGTCGTCGGCGCCACCGGCGCCGTCGGCACCGTGATGTGTGACCTCCTCTCGTCCCGCAAGAACGTCTGGGGCGAGATCCGGCTCGTCGCCTCCGCCCGGTCCGCCGGCAAGCAACTGCTCTGCCGCGGCGAGCAGTTGACCGTCCAGGCGCTCACGCCGGAGGTGTTCGACGGGGTCGACGTCGCGATGTTCGACGTGCCCGATGAGGTCGCCGCGGAATGGGCGCCCGTCGCGGCCGCACGGGGAGCCGTCGCCGTCGACAACTCCAGCGCGTTCCGGATGGACCGGGACGTGCCGCTGGTCGTGCCGGAGATCAACCCGGAGCAGATCCGCAACCGGCCGAGGAACATCATCGCGAACGCCAACTGCACCACGCTCGCCATGATCGTGGCGATCGCGCCGCTGCACCGCGAGTACGGCCTGCGCGAGCTCGTGCTCGCCTCCTACCAGGCTGTCTCCGGGGCCGGTCAGGTCGGCGTGGACACGCTGCACGACCAGCTCACGAAGATCGCCGGCGACCGGGTGCTCGGCTCCCGCTCCGGCAACGTCCGACAGGCCGTCGGAGACGACCTCGGCCCCTTCCCGGCCCCGCTCGCGCTCAACGTCGTGCCCTGGGCCGGCTCGCTCAGAGACGGCGGTTGGTCCTCCGAAGAGCTCAAGATGCGCAACGAGTCCCGCAAGATCCTCGGCCTGCCCGACCTCAAGGTATCGGCCACCTGCGTCCGGGTCCCGGTGGTGACCGGCCATTCGGTCGCCGTACACGCGGTCTTCGGCACCGAGGTCGACGCGGAGGGCGCGCGCGAGGCGCTGCGGAACGCGCCCGGCGTGATCCTGGTCGACGACCCGGCGGCGGGCGAGTTCCCGATGCCGATCGACGCCGTCGGCACCGACCCGTCCTGGGTGGGCCGCATCCGACGGTCGGTCGACGACCCCCGTGCGCTCGACTTCTTCGTCACCGGCGACAACCTGCGTAAGGGCGCCGCCCTCAACACCGCGCAGATCGCCGAGCTGCTCGCCGCCGAATTCGCCGCCCGCCGCTGAGCGGTCAGGGAAGTGCCCGGTCCCGCCGGCGGGATCCGCGTCGAGCGGTGAAGCCCGGCGACCTCGTCGTTCAGCCGACGGTGGCGAGGCGCACGCCGTCCCGACCGTCCCGCTTGACGTCGTAGAGCGCCACGTCCGCCCGACGCAGCGTCAATTCCGGTGCCTCCCCGAGGCATTGCACCGCGACCCCCACGCTGACCGTGCGGCCGATCATGCGCGCCGCCCGGGCCAGCCGCTCGCCGATCCCGACGGCCTCCTCGGGCCGGAGCACGTCGACGACCGCGACGAACTCGTCACCGCCGATCCGGTAGAGCTCATCGCCGTGCCGGAGCGCCGTCTGCAGCGCCCGCGCCAGGTCCACCAGCACCCGGTCACCCACCTGATGACCGTACGTGTCGTTGATGGTCTTGAACTCGTCCACATCGATCGCGACCAGCGCCGTGCGGCCGGGAGTGGCGGTCGCCATGCGCTCGCCGAACGGTCCGTGGTGGCGTAGCCCTGTCAGCGGGTCCGACATCGCCCGCTCATGTAGTTGGTCCAGCGTCCGCAGCCGGTCGAGGCAGGTCCAGGTCTGCGCGGCGAGCAGCTCCATCAGGTTGACGGTCGTCGGGTCCGGGCGCATTGTCCGCTCGTCGGCCACCAGCATCACCCCACCGGTCTCGGCGCCGCCGAGGGGCACCGCGATCAAGGTGTGCACGCCGGCCTCGGTCAGGATCCCGTAGTCGTGCGACGCGAGCTGCTCGGGCTCGCCGAGGGTGTAGAGGGCGCCGTGCAGATGGGCGCGGGCGAGCAACCGGTCCAGCCCGACCCGTCCTGCTGCCGCGAGCCGACAGCGGATCCGCAGCTCCAGGCCGTCCCGCAGCGTCGCCGGGACGTTGAGCCGCGGGCCGTCCGGCCCGGTCAGCACGAACACCGACGCCGCGAGCCCGGAGACGTCCCGGGCGGCCTCGACCGCGACGGCGAGGAGTTCATGCTCCGACCCGGCGCTCGTGAGCGCCATCGCGTGTCGCAGCAGCTTTTCGCTGTGCGTTTCCGGCGGAGCGCCGCCGAGCTGGTCGAGGCGCGCGCCGAGTCGGTCAGCGATCCGCTCAACGGTTTCGCGCCACTGCTCGCTGTCGACCCGCTCGGTCCATTCCAGATTGACGGTGCCGATCGGGTGACGCCGACCGTCGAGGATGGGAGCGCAGATCTCGAGGGTGACGTCGGGTCCGGTCGGGATGTAGTCGGGATCGGCCTCGACCGCCGTGACCGTCTCGGTCTTGCCGCTGACGTAGACGCGACTCGAGACCCCGGTGCCGGGCGGGAGCGACGCGGAGACGTGCCAGGAGCCGGTCGCCGCGACGCAGCGCAGGTGATCGTGGGCCTGCAGCAGCACCGCGATCATGGCATCCGTGTGCCGACTCAGCTCCGCCACCGCGAATTCGCACGCCTCTACCGCGGTGGTCGCCTCGGTGAGGCGCGCCGCCGCGGCACGAACGATGCCTTCATGGTCCAGTCGCACGTTGTCGTCTCGGGGTGGGGGAACGGACGGTACAAGCGCGTCTAACCGGGGGAGGGGCCGGAGGACGTCGCCATAGCTTACTCAGAGTGTCTGGAACGTCGCTGTCGGCCCGGTAGCTGGCCCGCATGGTGCGCGGGAGAGACGAGCCGGCCAGGCACTGCCGCTGCGCCCGGCTCCCGTGACGCCCGGCGAGACCTCGCAACTGATCATCCTGTCCCCGCTCTGACCAGCGTCAACGCAGCCCTCGATCGACAGCGCCGTCACCGTGAGAGAGGGCACGCTCCGGTTTTCTTCCGGAGTGCGGACGGTATTAAGCAGGGTCCGTGCACACCTGGCGCGGGCAGATCGGAGGAGCGAGATGGTGATCGCAGCGTGAGGCAGTCATTGCAGCCGCAACGCGATAGCGAGGGAACCCTCGTCCACGTGGTGGAGACGCTCCTGGACCGCGGTCTGGTCCTCAACGCGGACATCATGGTGTCGGTCGCCGGCGTGGAGCTTCTCGGCATCCGGATCCGGGCTGCCCTGGCGTCCTTCGAGACCGCCGCGCGTTACGGGCTGGAGTTCCCCGCCGGGACGGACACCGAGACTCCAGCCTGGCGCGACGCGATCGAGGCCAAGGAGACCTGCCCCGGTTGCGGAAAACGTGTCCCCACCGAGGAGCTGTTGGAACAGTCCTGTCCCTGGTGCGGTTGGCGCAGCGCGCGGTCGTTGTCGGCAGCGGAATCGAAACGCCAGATCGAAGCCGGAGCCACCGATCGGACCGAACCGGCCCGGCAGGCGCCGGCGCAACAGGTGCGGAGACGCCGTACCGATGGGTGAGTCGGCACCGCTGCAGCCCACGCGCGACCCCCGGGTGACTTTGCCGGATCTCGTGGAGGTGCTGCTCAACAAGGGGGTCTACCTCAACCTGGACCTGATCATCGCCGTGGCCGACATCCCGCTCATCGGGGTCAACCTCCGCGCCACCCTCGCGGGACTGGAGACGATGCTGGAGTACGGGATGATGCGGCAGTGGGACGAGCGGACCCGGGCCTGGGTGCAGCGTTCCGTCGCCCGTCAGGTGCCGCTGCTACCGGGTGAGGAACTGGTGGCGCGGATGTCCGGCGGCGTGTACGCCGACGGTTTTCACCACTCCTGGCGCCCCGGCACCGTGTACCTCACGGATCGAAGACTATTGGTCTTCCGGCGCGAGCCTGCGGAAATGTTGTGGCAGGCCCCGTGGGAGGGCATCCGGGCCGCCGGTTTATGCGCCGAGCGAACCGTCGGCGGCGAGGAGCGGCAACGTCTGCAGGCGGAAATGGTCGACGGCACTTCCCATCTGCTGTCGGCGGCAGACCCAGAGCAACTGTTGGCCCTCGTGCAACCCCGTCTGCGCGGTAGGGGCGCGACGCAGGAGGCGAGCGCGACGCAGGCTCCGGCGGCGCCCGCCCGGGAAGCCCATGCGTGGTACCAGGAGATGCGCGCAGGATCGGTGCTCTGGCGTGGTGGGACCGCGCGGCTCGAAAGGCACGCGGGGTTGACGTGGCGATCGCCGTTGGACGCGCGTGCGGCGGTCAGCCTGGCCCCGCGCGACATCGTGGATGTGGAGGTTCGCTGGGGGCGGACCCCGCGGGGACAGACGCACGTATTGGCCTTGACGACCGCTGACGGAACGGTCCTGCTCGCCCCGGACGACGCGCCGGGTTGGGCTGAGCTCATTCGGGAGATCACGGAAAAACCGGCGTCGTCCGGGCAGGTCGCGGAGGTGGACAGTGGCGCTCACCGTCGATGAGAAGAGTCTGAAGCACGGCGTCCTGACGCTCGTCGTCACGCTCGTGGAAATCATCGAGGAGGCGCTGGAGACCCAGGCCGTGAGGCGGCTGGAGATTGGAGACCTCACCGAGGAGGAGCAGAACCGACTTGGCGAGGCACTCATGGAGCTCGACGAGGCGATGGAGGAGATCAAGGCCGAGCACGGGATCACCAATTCGGTCAAGGACCTGCGACGCGGCCTGGACGACGTGGTGGACGACGTGGTCGACAAGCTCATCAATCCGTCCCGATGGGCCGACGAAGCGGAAAAGGGGACGCTGTGATCGCCATCGCGTGCGGCTGCGACCGGGACCACGGTGAAAGGTGGAGGACGATATGAACGGTCCGGACCTGTACGTCTACGCCGTCCTTCCCTGGCCCCTGGACCTCTCCTCCGACTGCTTGGGAACCGGAATCGACGGCGCACCCCTGCGGCTGGTGGACGTCCCGGATGGGGTCGCGGCGATCGTTCACGAGACCAACTCAGGGCCCTACCAGGGAGCCGACGAGGACGCCAAGCGGTGGATTCTGGAGCACAGTGCGGTGGTGGAGCGTGCCTGGGAGATCGCCGGGACCGCCCTACCGGCCACCTTCAACGTGCTCGTCCGCGCCGACGAGGACCGCCCTGCCCAGGAGACACTGCGCAACTGGCTGCGGGACACGGCGGAAGAGCTGCGGGCGCGGCTCGACGCACTGCAGGACCGCGTGGAGCTTCGCGTGGACATCAGCTTGGACCGCGGCCAGGTAACGGAGGACGAACCAGAGGTACGCGCGCTGACGGCCGAGTTGGAGAGCAAGCCAGCGGGTGTTCGCCGGCTACTGGTGAAGAGGCTGGAGAAGATGCAGCGCGACGCCGCGGACAAGTTGGCGGACCGCGTCTATCCGGAGTACCGCCGACGCCTGGTCAGCCTGGTCGAGGACATCTCGGAGGGCCGCCGCGGCGACAGGGCGGAGGGGCACGTGCCGGTGCTCGCCGCCGCTCTTCTCGTGCATCGCGACCGGGTGCAGGAACTCGGCGCCGAGTTGTCACGCATCCAGGACGAGCAGGCCGCGGCGAGGATCCGATTCCTGGGGCCGTGGCCCCCGTACTCCTTCAGCGAGTTGGCACCGGCAGAGGGCATCAGCGGCCGAAACGGTGCCGACCGGCGCGACTGAGACGGCCGAGCACCGGACTGCCCGGCCCCCTAGACTGGCTCGCCGTGAGCGTTCCGCCGCGCCGGGCCCCCGGCGACCTGCTGGTGCACCTGCGCCGGGCCCGCGACCACGCCGACCGTCACTACGCCGAGCCATTGGACCTCAAGGCGTTCGCCGCGGTGGCGGGTATCAGCAAATACCACCTCCAGCGGCTGTTCACCGCCACCTACGGCCTCTCGCCCGCCGCGTACCTGTCGCGGCGGCGGGTGGAACGCGCGCAGGACCTGCTGCGTGCCACCAATCTCACCGTCACCGAGGTCTGCCACGCCGTCGGCTTCTCCAGTCTCGGCTCGTTCAGCAGCCGGTTCCGGGAGCTGGTCGGGGAGACGCCGAGCGAGTTCCAGCGCCGCTGGGCGGCGACCGGTGCCCCGCGAATTCCGGGATGCTTCGTCTTCATGTGGGGGCTGGCCGAGCGACGCGGGTGCGCAACCCAGGAGAAGCCACCGCCTCCCGCCGGCTCCTAGCCTGGTCACATGATTACCAACATCTCCATCGTCAGTATTTTCGTGAAGGACATCGAAGCGTCCAAAGCGTTCTACATCGACGTCCTCGGCTTCGCCGAGCACACTGACATCACCCTCGGCGACAGCGGCTACCGCTGGTGCACGGTCATGCACCCGAACCAGCCCGAGCTGCAGGTCCACCTGACCATCCCCGGCCCGCCGTTTTCGCCCGAGATGGTGACCGCAATGAACCGTTCGCTCGACGAGGGCGGCATGAATGGCCTCGGCCTGAACGTGGACGACTGCCGCAAGACCTACGACGAGCTGCGGGCCAAGGGCGTGGAGTTCATCCAGGAACCGGAGGAGCGCCCCTACGGCGTGGAGGCCGTCGCCCGCGACAACTCGGGCAACTGGATGGTGCTGGTCGAGTCGCGGCAGTTCACCCCCGCCGATTTCGCCTGACTCATCTGACGGGTTGCCAGCGTGGACGGAACCCGGTGACCGGGCCGGCCGGGCGTAGCCCCTTCACGCCCGAGCCGGCGTCGCCTGGCGGGTACCGGCCCATCGCCGCCGGCGTGGCAGGCCGACGGCGAGCAGGATCATGGACAGTAACGGCAATGGGTGGCCGATGGCGAAGGCGAGCGCCAGGTCGGCAAGGCCGCCCAGGACGGCGGCGGCGAAGACCCACCACGGTGCGGTTCCCGCGGGGGTGCGGCGACGACCGCGAACGGTGCCCCACGGCTTCGCCACAGACAACCAGCCCTGGAACGCGATCGCGCTGGCCATCAACACCGTCCCAGCGATCTGCGCCGGCGACGGTCCGGCGGTGACGGAGTCGGCGAGCCTCGGCGAGAGCAAGAAGATCCCGATGTAGAGCTGAACGAGAGTGATCGCGAACTTGGCGAGCACCCACCAGTGCCGGAAGAAACCCCACGGGGTGGCGGCCGCGAGCATGATCCCGGTGAAGGCCGACGCGTCGGCCATCGGACCGACCAGGCGGCCGTCGACGGCGAGGGCCATAGACGTCGCGGCGTCGCGGACGGAAAGATCGTCCGCGGCGAGACCGACCGAGAGAAGCACGCACAGCGTCATGGCCTGCGCCATCCATCCGGCTGATGTCAGGATGTGCAGCCAAACCGTGAGCTGACGCCATCGCTTCCCCATGGACCTGATGGTCACAGCGTCCGGGGCCGAGAAGCTATCCGAGAAGACCCGGAATGGGACGCCAGGGTTTCCACCGACGGGCGACGCCCCTTGCTGCTCGGCCCGTCGCTTGGCCGCGGATCAGTGACGGTTGCGAGATCGGCGCGCCGCCCAGACTCCGCCCACGATCGCGGCAGCGGTTGGCAAGAGGCAGCAGAGCGTCAGGACGAAGAGGTGCCACGGTTTGAGTGCTCCCATGGTCAAGAGGGTAGGCACCGTTGCCAATACCGCTACCTCGGTCGTCTCGCCCCTCCTCCGAGCACCGGTTGCTGGGCCGTGGGTGCCCGAGGCTGCCAGTGGGTGTCGGAAACGAATTAGGGCCCCTCCAGGAGGGGCCCTAATTCGTTCTTACCTCTGGTCGGGGTGGCCGGATTCGAACCGACGACCTCTTCGTCCCGAACGAAGCGCGCTACCAAGCTGCGCCACACCCCGAGGTACGCCGAGAATAGTAGCCCACCGTGCCCGGGGATCAAATTCGGTACCCGCCCCGCGACCGTCGCGGCGGCGAGCGGCAGCTCAGCTGGGGATCAGCGTCAACAGGGTCGCTTCGGGCGGGCAGGCGAACCGGATCGGCGCGGTGGGATGGGTGCCGATGCCGGCGGAGACGTGCAGCCAGGTGTCGGTGCCGGGCCACCGGTGCAGTCCCCGTGCCATCTGTCGCGGCAGCTCGCAGTTGGTCACGAGCGCCCCGACGAACGGCATACAGACCTGGCCGCCGTGGGTGTGGCCGGCGAGCATCAGATCGAACCCGTCCGCCGCCATCTCGTCGAGTACGCGCGGTTCCGGCGAGTGGGTGAGCGCCACCGACAGGTCCGCCCCGGCCGGCGCCGGACCCGCCACCGACGCGTAGTCGTCGCGTCCGATGTGCGGGTCGTCGACGCCGACCAGCTCGATCTGACGCCCACCCGCCTTGATCGAGGTGCGCGCGTTGTTGAGATCCGCCCAGCCGGCGCCGGTCAGCACCTGGCGCAGGTCTTCGGCCGGCAGCTCAGCGCCCTGCCGGTATTCGCGGTTCGGGTTGAAGTAGGTGAACGGGTTCTTCCAGACCGGGCCCTTGTAGTCGTTGGAGCCGAAGACGAAGGCGCCGGGGAAGTCCAGCAGCGGCTGCAACGCACGCAGCGCGCCCGGCACCGCTTCCGGATGGGCCAGGTTGTCGCCGGTCACGACGACGAGGTCTGGGTCGGTCCCGGCGAGGGACGCCACCCACTGCTGCTTGCGACGCTGGTCGGGCATCATGTGCATGTCGGACAGGTGCAGGATGCGCAGCGGCTCGGCGTCGGGCGCGAGGACCGGCACGTCGAAGCGGCGCAGGGTGAACATGTTGCGCTCGATGAGCGACGCGTACGCGAACGTGGCGGCGCCCAGTGCGGCGGTCCCGGCGGTCAAGCGGAATACAGTGCGCTTTCGCATACCGTCCAGGGTAGTTTGACCGTCCATGAGCACCTTGAAGGACTCCCTCACCGCCGACATGCGGGCCGCGTTGAAGGCCCGCGATGAGCTGACCACCTCCACGCTGCGGATGGCGCTCGCCGCGATCGGCACCGCCGAGGTCGCCGGCAAGGCCAAGCGGGAGCTCTCCGATGAGGAGGTGCTCGCCGTGCTGACCCGCGAGTCGAAGAAGCGCCGCGAGGCGGCGACGGCGTTCGCCGACGCCGGTCGGACCGAGCAGGCCGCGAAGGAGCTGGCGGAGGGCGAGGTGCTCGACCGCTACCTGCCCAAGCAGCTCGGTGACGCTGAGCTTGCCGACGTGGTCTCGGGCGCGCTCGCCGCGGGCGGGTTCGAGGGGAAGACACAGATGGGTCCGGCGATGAAGGCGGCCCAGGCCGCGGTGGCCGGCCGGGCCGAGGGGGGCCGGGTGGCGGCCGAGGTACGGCGACAGCTCGGCGTCTGAGGGGAAGCTGACCAGACGGAGCGGGCGGGCACCCTCAGGTGCCCGCCCGCTCTCGCTGATCCGTCTCGCTGCTTATCCGTTGGCGCGGTTGCCGCCGCCGGGCAGGCCCGGCCAGTCGGGCCAACCGGGCTGGGTGCCGCCACCCGGAGTGCCGGTGCTACCGCCGCGTCCCGCCGGGCGGGTGCCCGGGGTGGCCTTCGTGCCCTTGCCGCTACTGACCTGGATGGTCACGACGCCGCCCTTGATGGTGCGGTCGGACGGGGTGGTGCCGGCCGCCGTGCCCGCCGGGCACGTCGACGCGACGGGGGTGTTGTCCACCTCGACGTCGAAGCCGGCGTTGCGGATCTCGGACTTCGCCGAGTCGAGCGGCTGGCACTTCACGACGGGGATGGAGCGCTGGTCGCCGGCGATGAGCTTGCCGCCCGGCGGGGTGAACTGGACGCTCGGCTTCCCCTTCAACGCGTCGGCCAGGGTCTCGTACACCGCCGGGTTGACGATGTTGTGGTCCATCACCGCGCTGGTCTGCGCCCAGTCCGGGTCGGCGAGGATGCCGGCCACGGCCAACTGCTTGCTGGTGACCACCAGGGAGGCGGTCTTTTCGCCGTCCGTGGTGCCGGTCTTGCCGGCGACCGGGTGCTTCACCGAGCCCCGGATCATGGTCGCGGTGCCGCCGTCGCAGCGGCTCGTCGCGGAGTTGTCACCGACCGGACAGCGTGCGGCGTCGATGGCGGACCGCGCGATCTCCGCCTTGAACTCCTGCCGGCAGCGCGGATTGGCCACGTCGAGCTTGTTGCCGTCCTGGTCGCGGATCTCCTGCACCGGGATCGGCTCGCAGTATTTGCCGTCAGCCGCGAGGGTGGCGTACGCGTTCGCCAGGTCGAGCGGCGTGGTGGCCGAGACGCCGAGCGTGAAGGCGCCCCACTGGTTCGCCGCGGTCTTGTTGTTGGCGATGTCCGCGTCGCTCTGGGCGCGGAACTTGATGCCGAGGCGCTTGGCCGCGTTGACCGCGTTCTCCGCGCCGACCATCTCTTCGAGCTTGACGAAGTAGGTGTTGACCGAGCGCCCGAAGCCGGACCACATGTTCCGTACGCCGTTCATCCATGACGGGTTGGCGTTGGTGGGGCAGTAGTAGCTCGTGCTCTTGCAGGACGCGGGCCCGCCCGCCTCGACGACGTACTTCGTCTGCATCGGGGACTTCGCGTTGATCGTCGTGGCCAGCGGGTAGCCCTTTTCCAGCGCGGCGACCATCGTGAACATCTTGAACGTCGAGCCGGCCTGGTAGCCGGTGATGTCGCCGCCGCCGGTCATCAACGGGTTGGTGGTGTTGGGGTAGGTGCCCTTGATGCCCTTCCGGGCCTTGGCCGGGTTGCTCGAGATCTTGTTCTGCGGCTTGTTCGGGTCGTCCAGCTTGAAGTTGCGGTTGACCGCGAGCGCCCGGACCCGGCCGGTTCCCGGCTCGACGGCGGCCAGCATCAGGGCGTTCTTGTTGCCGGTCTTCAGGCGCTGCTCGATGTTGGCCTTCGCGGCGTCCTGCGTCTTGGGGTCGAGCGACGTGACGATGCTGTAGCCGCCGCTCTTGAGGCGCCGCTCACGGTCGTAGGAGGTGGCGCCGAAGGTCTCCTGCTCCATCCACCAGCGGTAGAAGTAGTCGCAGAAGAAGCCCCAGCTGTTCTTGTTGGTGGCCACGCAACCGTTCGGGGCCTGCTTCCCGGTGACCTTGAGCGGCGTCGCTTTCGCGGCGTCAGCCTCCTGCTGCGTGATCGCGCCGATATCGACCATGTTGTCGATCACATAGTTACGCCGCTCCTTCGCCGCCTGCGCGCCACCCGGACTGTTCGGGTTGAAGGCCGTGGGCGCCTTGACCATGCCGGCGAGCATCGCCGCTTCCTCGATCTTGAGGTCCTTCGGCGCCTTCGCGAAGTAGACCTGGCTCGCGGCGAAGACGCCGTACGCGCCATTGCCGAAGGGAGCGATGTTGAGGTAGCGCTCCAGGATCTCGTCCTTGGAGAGTTCCTTGTCGATCTGCAGCGCGTAGCGCATCTCGCGCAGCTTGCGCGCGCTCGTGTCCTCGGTCGCGGCCACCACGTCCTCGGGGTGGGTGGCGGAGTAGGCGATGGTCAGGCGGACGTACTGCATGGTCAGCGTCGAAGCGCCCTGCGTCGTCTCACCCGCGCTGTTGTTGGCCACGAACGCCCGGGCGATGCCCTTGGCGTCGACGCCGTTGTGCTCGTAGAAGCCGTGATCCTCGGCGGCGATGATCGCCTTTTGCATGATCGGCGGAATATCCTTAAGTGGGATATCCCGGCGGTTCTCGTCATAAAGGGTCGCCAGTGGCGTCTTGCCGTCCGAGGCGTAGAGATAGCTGATCTGGGGCGGCCGCTTGACGGTCAGCTCGCTCGGCAGCTTGTCGAAGGTTTCCGCGCCCGCCTTAGCGGCGAGTCCCGACATCGCAACTGCGGGGAAGGCGGCGGCCGCGACGACCACGCCGGCTAAGAGTCCGCAGATCAGCAGCGATGCGGCGTTGGTCAGCAGGTTGTGGTCACGCTTCCGCATCCAGGTCACCACGTCAGGGTACGTGAATGGCCCAGGGCGGCGCGGGAGGCGTACTTGCCCCATTTCCTGCGTCCGCCGGCCTCGTTGTGCTAAACGCACGACTTTCGCGCCTGCGGTTGCCCTTCGCTCTACCGCCCAGCTTCCTCCTCGGAACGCGGTCCGGGCGGCGTTTTCACGGATCGAGACCGGGTATGCGAGCTCCGCGGCCGCAAGAAGAGTAGATGTCCGGATTAATGGATTTGGCGGACAACGTTGCGTAGTCGGTTGACTACAGAGCATGATGGTCCGGCGAGTATCGCACGTCATCCGCGCGTCGCTTGGGGGAAACGAGGCGTCCGTGGGTGGCCGGGGGTTTTGCCGGCTGTTGTCCTAGTCGGTAGCGGGACTGCAAGGGGGGACGTAGACAGATGGGCATGATCGCAGACTGGCCCACACTGGCGGCATGTCAGAGTGGTGACCCGGACGCGCTGTTCGTGCAGGGCGCGGAGCAGAACGTGGCGAAGAGAGTTTGCCGCAGCTGCCCCGTCCGTTACGAATGCCTGGCCGACGCACTCGACAATCGCATCGAGTTCGGGGTGTGGGGTGGCATGACCGAGCGGGAACGCCGGGCTCTGCTGCGCCGTCACCCGCAGGTGGCCAGTTGGCGGAAGATGTTCGAAGCCGCCATGCGTGACAAGGAGAAGGTGCTCGTCACGGCAGGCTGATCGCGGCGCCAATCGTGCGCAGCCCGTCGACGTCGTGGACGTCGGCGGGCTGTGCCGTCACCGCCACCGTCGGCACCGTCGGAAAGTCGTCCGTGAAGATCTTCGCCACCCGCCGCTCGCGTACGGTCTGCTCGGCCAACGCGGCGTGGACCCGCAGCGCGTCGGCGGTGCCCTCGTGCCCGCCCGCCTCGGTCAGCTCCGCCGCCGCCGCCAGACTCCGCTCCGCGGACAAGTCCCCGACCGCCGTGCGGTGCACGCGGTTGAGGACCAGTCCGCTCAGCGGCATGCTCTCCTCACGGAGCCGGCGGGCGAAGTAGGCGGCCTCCCGGATCGCGTCCGGCTCCGGCGTCGCGACCAGCAGAAACGCCGTCTCCCGCGCCTGCAGGATCTGGTACGTCTTGTCCGCGCGCTGCCGGAATCCGCCGAACATCGAGTCCAGCGCCGCCACGAATCCCGACAGATCCGTCAGCAGCTGCGCCCCGAGGATCTTCTGCACCGCTCGCGAGAAGAGCCCGAAGGACGCGGTGACCAGGCTGAACATGCTCTTGCCGCCGGCCCGGGCCGGGGCGAGCAGCATGCGCAGCATCCGTCCGTCGAGAAACCGGGACAACCGGGCCGGCGCGTCGAGGAAGTCCAGCGCCGAGCGCGACGGCGGCGTGTCCAACACGATCAGGTCCCACTCGCCGCGCGCGTGCAGCTGGCCGAGCTTCTCCATCGCCATGTATTCCTGCGTGCCGGCGAAGGTCGAACTCACCGCCTGGTAGAAGGGGTTGGCGAAGATCTCCGCCGCCTTCACCGGATCGGTGTGCGCGAGCACCACCTCGTCGAAGGTGCGCTTCATGTCGAGCATCATCGCGTGCAGCTCGCCGCCGCTGGACTCGACGTCGATCCCCTTGACCGGCCGTGGCGTGTTGTCCAGCTCGGTCAGGCCGAGCGACTGCGCCAACCGGCGGGCCGGGTCGATCGTGAGCACGACCGTACGCCGACCGTGCCGCTCCGCGGCACGCAGCGCGAGCGCGGCGGCGGTCGTCGTCTTACCGACCCCGCCCGCGCCACAGCAGACCATGATCCGGACGCCGGGGTCGGCGAGGATCCGGTCGACATCCAGCCGCTGCGCGGCGTGATCCGAAGGCACCAATCGAGCGTATAGGGGCCGACCCCCCGGATGCCCGGTCAGCGGCCGTGGTGTGAGTCAGTCGGCTGCCCGCAGCGCTGCGGAGAGCGTCTCCAGGCTCATCCGGTCGACCCCGCCCGGCAGCAGCGGGAGCTCGATCATCGGCCGCCCGAGCTCCGCGAGCTCGCCGCGGAGCGACTCCTCCAGCGCCAACCGGGTGCGGTGCGCCTTGGTCTCGGCGTGCAGACCGGCGACGGTGGCCCGGTCGGTGGGGAGCCCGGCGGCGGCGAGCCCGCGGCGCAGCTCCGCCTGCGTCACCTTGCCCTCGGTCGACAGCGGGGTGCGGGTCGCGTTGACGATCACGTTGCCCACCGGGATGCCGAGCTGGGTCAGCTCGTCGATCGCGTCCACCGTCTCCTGCACCGGCATCTCCTCCAGCAGGGTGACGACGTGCACGGCGGTCATCGGTGAGCGGAGCAGCGCGGCGACTCCCTCGCTCTGCGTCTTGATCGGGCCCACCCTGGCCAGCCGGGCGGTCTCCGCCGTGACGTTGAGGAACCGACCGATACGCCCGGTTGGCGGGGCGTCGAGCACCACGGCCTGATAGACGCGCTGCCCGTTCGCCGTACGGGTCGTCGCCTCCTTGACCTTGCCGGTGAGCAGCACGTCGCGGAGTCCGGGCGCGATCGTCGTGGCGAAGTCGATCGCGCCGAACTTGCGCAGCGCGCGCCCCGCCGCACCGAGCTTGTAGAACATGGCGAGGTATTCGAGGAGCGCCTCCTCGGGATCCACCGCGAGCGCGCGCACCTCGCTGCCGGGGCCGGCGGGCACGATCGTGCGTTCCTCGTAGGGCAGCGCCGGAGTCTCGAAGAGCTGCGCCAGACCCTGCCGCCCCTCGACCTCGACGAGCAGTGTCTTCCGCCCCTCGGCCGCCAGCGCAAGAGCGAGCGCCGCGGCGACGCTGGTCTTGCCCGCGCCGCCCTTGCCCGTCACGACATGCAGACGGGCCGGCCAACCGTGGTTGACCGGCCCGTTGGACTCTTCAGTCACCCTCACCCTGCGAGCCTAGCCAGCTCGACGGGATGGCCGGGAATCAGCCGACTTCGCAGATCCACCAGCCGGTCTTCTGCACCACCGTGAAGCGCAGCGGCTGCTCCGCCGTCTTCTCGTCCCCGGTGATCATGGTCAGCGTGGCCGACACGACCGCGCGCTCGGCGTTCTGCTCGTCGACCTTCGGAGGCTCCCAGCGGAATCGCGGGCTCTTGTAGGTCTGCGCGTATCCCTTGACCTCGTCGACCTTCTTGGTGATCTCCGCCTGGTCGCGCGCCTCCGAACAGACCATGCTGGCCGCCTTCTCGGCATCCCGGTCCTGGTAGACCGCGCGCAGGAAGTTGTCGACCGCGGCCACCGGCTCCGCCGCGCCCTCGCCGTTCTCCGCCTTGCGCAGCACCATGAAGGCGCCGATCCCGCCGACGGCGCAGAGGAGCAGCACCACGGCCAGCACGATCGACGCGATCAGCAGGCCGCGCCGCTTCTTCGGCGCTTGCGGGGTCGGATAGCCGGGCGGGAAGCCCGGCGGTGGGAACGCGGCCGCTCCCGGATGCGGCTGTCCGGATACGGGCTGGCCGGGGTAGGGCTGTCCGGATACGGGCTGGCCGGGGTAGGGCTGGCCGGGGTAGGGCTGCGGTGGCACCGGCTGATCCGGCGTCGGTGCGGTCGGGTGCGGCTCGCCGGGCGCGACCGGCGAGGGTTCATCCGGGGCGCTGCCCGGCGGGGTCGCGGCGGCGGACGCGGCCACCGGCGGTCCAGTCTCCCCCGCGGCGGGCTCGGACGGCGGCGCGACGGCCTGCGGCGGGGCGACCGGGTCGACCGGGGGCGTCTGGCCGGGCTGGCCGTCCGGCGGTTGTGTGCCGCCGTCGGACGGGTGAGTCATCGTTCCCCCCAGGGATCCAGTTCAGGCGGGCCAGCCGGTGCGCCCGTTCGCGGGTCAGGGTAACGGTCGATGCCGGCGAAGCGCGGACCCGGAGTCGGCCGACCGTGTGGCGCGAATGTGGCCCCGCCCGCCGGGCCGGCGACATTGCGTCGGCGCTCGTCCGGCACGGCAGGGGCAGCCCGTAGGCTGTCGCCGTAGCCAACCCGAGGGAGCCTTCGAGCAATGCAGAAGTGGGAGTACGCGACGGTGCCCCTGCTGGTCCACGCGACCAAGCAGATTCTCGACAACTGGGGCGAGGATGGTTGGGAGCTGGTGGCCGTGGTGCCGGGCCCCAACCCGGAGCAGCTGGTGGCCTACATGAAGCGGCCGCGGTCGTGACCGAGGCGCAGCCGGAACGGCCACGCGCCGTGGACCCGCACGCCAAGCTCGCCGAGCTGGGCCTGAGCCTGCCCTCGGTGGTCCCGCCGGTGGCCGCCTATGTGCCGGCCGTGCAGTCGGGCAAGCACGTCTACGTCTCCGGGCAGGTCCCGATCGCCGACGGTCAACTGCTCGCGTCGGGCAAGGTGGGCGCGGGTGTCTCTCCGGAGCAGGCCAAGCAGCTCGCCCAGCAGTGTGCGTTGAACGCGCTCGCCGCGATCGACGCGCTGGTCGGGCTCGAGAACGTGGTCAAGGTCGTCAAGGTGACCGGGTTCGTGGCCTCGGCGGAGGGGTTCACCGGACAGCCCGCCGTGATCAACGGCGCCTCGGAATTCTTCGGCGCGGTCTTCGGCGAGGCGGGGCGTCACGCCCGCAGCGCGGTGGGCGTCGCGGAGCTTCCGCTGGGCGCGCCGGTCGAGGTCGAGGTCATCGTCGAGGTCGTCTGACCGAAAGTCGCCACGGTCCCGTCATGCGCTGGTCGTACCATCGCAGCCATGACGGGGCACGTGACGGCGCCAGCTGCGGCTTTGGCGGATCAGCTGCCGAGTTGGGTGACGCTGCTGCGCGCGCCCAACCCGGGGCCCATGACGCTTGAGGGCACCAACACCTGGGTCCTGCGCGCCCCCGGCGCGCGCGACGCCGTGGTCATCGATCCGGGGCCGCTCGATCCGGGGCACCTGGCCGCGATCGTGGCACATCAGCCGATCTCGTTGATCCTGCTCACGCACGGCCACCCGGACCATGTCGAAGCGGTCGCGGAGTTGGCGCAGCGGACGGAGGCCTCCGTCCGGGGGCTGATGGAAGGCGTTCAGCGGCCGGACGACCCGCCGACCGACGGGGAGTTGTTCCGGGCGGCGGGTCTGACGATCACCACGGTGGCCACGCCGGGACACACCGCCGACTCCGCGTGCTTCGTGGTCGAGGGCGGCAGCGAGCGGGCCGTGTTCACCGGAGACACGATTCTCGGCCGGGGCACGACCGTCGTCGCGCATCCGGACGGCGACCTCGGCGACTACCTGCGGAGCCTTGACCTGCTCTCCGCGTACGACGACATCCCGGCCCTGCCCGGTCACGGCCCGGCGCTGGCCGACTGCGCCGCCGCGGCGCGCTTCTACCTGGCGCACCGCCGCGCCCGGCTCGATCAGGTCCGGCAGGCGGTGGCGAGCGGGGCGCGCACCGCTCCGGACGTGGTCGCGGCCGTCTACGCGGACGTGGACCGGTCGTTGTGGCCGGCGGCCGAATGGTCGGTGCGGGCCCAACTCGCGTACCTGGATCAGGCAGGCCGGGAATCCGGCGCGGGGTTCGTGGGGTTGGACACACCGTGACTTGCGCAGTGTGCGGAACCGTAGCCGTGCCAGGCGCGCGCTTCTGCCACAACTGTGGCGGCGCGTTGCCCGCCGCGGCGTCCCTCCCGGCAGCCGAACGCCGCGTCGTTACGGTGCTTTTTGGCGATTTATCGGACTTTACCTCCTGGTCGGAGGACCTCGACCCCGAGCGGGTCGGCGCCGTCACCGACCGGGTGCTGGCCGCGCTCGCCGGCGCGGTCAAGACCTTCGGCGGACACGTCGACAAGCTCACCGGCGACGGCATCATGGCGGTCTTCGGCGCCCCCGTGGCGCACGAGGACGACGCCGAGCGCGCCGTCCGCGCCGCGCTCTCCATGCAGCGTGCTGTCCGGCGGGTCCTCGACGACGAACGCGGCGGCGGCGCGCCGCTCGGCCTGCGCGTCGGCCTCAACACCGGAGACGTCGTCGCGGGCATCCAGGCCGCGATCGAGTACACGGTCATCGGCGACACCGTCAACACCGCGGCACGGCTGGCCGACGCGGCCGCCATCGGCGCGGTCTACGCCGGCGCCACCACCGCCGCGGCCACCCGGCACGTGGCGTCCTGGCGCCACCTGCGGCCGCTGCGACTCAAGGGCAAGCGGGAGCCGGTCGAGGCGTACGAACTCCTCGGCCTGCACGACGCCCCCGGCACGCGCTCCGGCCTCGGTGACGAGGCGCCGTTCGTCGGCCGGGACGCCGAGATCGGACGGGTCGCGGGCCGGCTCGCCGAGGTCGTCGACCGCGGCGAGCCGCGGGTACTGGTCATGACCGCCGAGGCGGGCATCGGCAAGTCGCGGTTCGCGGCCGAGGCCGAGCGCTTCGCCGCCGGCCATGACGTCGGCGCCGCCGGCCGCCGCGCCACCCACACCGGTGCGCGCGTGCTGTCGGTGCGCTGCGCCGCCTTCGGCGAGCGCCGCCGGCTCGCTCCCCTCGCCGATCTGGTCCGGATCGCCGTCGGCCTGCCGACCGACTCGGCGACGGCCGTCACCCGGCCCGTCGTCGAGGAGCGGCTGCGCCGGCTCGGCCAGCGACTCGCCCGGGTCGGCTCCGACGCGCCGCCGATCGCCGATGACCTCCTGCTGGCCCTGCTGGGCTACGGCGACCTCGCCGCCCAGCACGGCGTGCCGGCGACCCCCGAATGGGGCGCCGAAGTCCCCGCCGACGATGCCGAGGCCGTGCCGATCGCGGTGGCGGAGCTGCTGAGCGCGCTCGCCACGGAGACGCCGTTGCTCCTCGTCGTCGACGACCTGCACGATGCCACGCCGGACACGGTCGAGGCGCTCGGCGCGATGCTGTCCCGACTCTCCGGCCCGGTGCTCGTACTGCTGCTCGGTCGTCCCGAGCTGGTGCGCACCGCCGGCACCCTGACCCGGGTCGCCGACGCCGAGGTCTATCCGCTGCCGCCGCTGCGCGGGGGTGACGCCGGCCGGCTGCTCGCCGCGTATCTCAACGGCGGCAAGCTGCCGCAGGCCGACACGGACCGGCTGCTCGCGACCGCGCAGGGCAACCCGTTCTACCTCGCCGAGCTGGTGACCCTGCTGATCGAGCGGGGCGCGCTGACCGAGACGGCCGAGCGCACGTCGGCCGGGCGGGAGGCGCCGGGCCAGGGCGGTCAGGCGGCCGGAATGTGGCGGTTGGCGCCGGGTTCGCTGGGCAGTCGTCTGCTCTCCCGTGACCTCGCCGCCGTGCTCGCCGCCCGCATCGACGCGCTCCCGCCCGACGCCCGGTCGGTGCTGCGCGACGCCGCCGTCATCGGTGACACGGTCCCCGCCGGCACCCTCGAGGCGTTGCGGGAGCGGCGGAGCGGGCGGGACGGGCGGCCGGCCGCCGTGGTCGCCGTCGAACTGGAGCGCGCCGTCGACGAGCTGCTGCAGCGCCGCATGCTGCACCGCACGCGTGGCGGGTTCACCTTCGCGACGCCGCTCATGCGCGAGGCCGCGCACGCCGGGATCGGCAAGGCCGACCTCGCCGAGCGCCACGCCTACCTCGCTAGGTGGGCCGCGCCCCCGACCGGAGAGACGCGCCCCATGGTCCGCGCCGCCGACGCCACCGCGCGTCCGCCCGGCATGCCGGCCGCGACCCGCGACGAATTCATCGCCCACCACGTCGAGCGGGCCGCGACGCTCGCCGACGCCGTCGGGCTGCGCTCCGACGCCACCGCGCGGACGGTCATCCCGCTGGGCGTCGCCGCGCTGGGCCGCGCGACCCGCCGTGCGGTCGGCGCGGGCGAGCCGGCCCTCGCCGTCGAATTCGCCGAACGTGCCGTCGCGCTGGGTGAGGAATCCGTGCCGAGCGCGGACCGGCTCGTGCACGCCCGCGCCCTGCTGCAGACCGGGCGGCCCGCCGACGCGCTGGCCGACGCGGAAAAGATCCTGGCCAACGCCGGTGACGACGCCGCCAGTCGGGCGGGCGCCCTGCTTGTCAGCGGTCGGGCGCAGCGGGCCCTCGGTGAGCTGCAGCGGGCGTCTGCCGCGTGGCGCGAGGCGCTCCGGGTGGCGACCGACGCCGGGTTGCCGGCCGAGCGCGCCGAGGCGATGCGCCGGCTGGGCATGGCCGACTTCCTGAGCGGACGGTTGGCGCAGGCCAGCAGCAGGTTCGCGGCCGCCTACCAGGTAAACGTGGCCGCCGGGGACCGGCGTGGACAGGCGTGGTCGCTGCAGAACCTCGCCTGGGTGACCACCACCCGGGGCGATTTCGCCGGCACCGACGCCGTGCTCGGACGGGCCGCTCGACTCTTCGCCGAGCTCGGCGACCCGGTCGGGCGCGCCTGGCTGCGCGGCACCACCGCGTTCGCCCGGCTGCTCGCCGGCCGGCTCGGCGAGGCGCGCCGGTTGGCCCGGATCTTCCTTCCCTTCGGCGAGCGCGTCGGCGAATCCTGGGCCGTCGGCACGCTGCAGGCCGTCGAGGCGTTCGCCTCCGCTGAGCTGGGAGAGCTGGCCGAAGCCGATCGGGAGGCCCGCCGGGCGTACCGCGACTTCGCGGCCGGTTCGGACGACTGGGGCCGGGGCTTCGCGCTCGTCGTGCGCGGCGCGGTCGCGCGCGGGCTGGGCGAGACGGAGCACGCCATCGACCTGTTCACCGACGCGTTGGAGTACGGGGAGCGGGTCGGTCACCCGCTCTTGACCGGAATGGCCGGCACACTGCGTGGGTTCGTCTCCCTCGAACGCGGAGACGTCGAGGGGGCCGAACGCGACGCCCGCGCCGTGCTCACCTCGGTGGAGCCGCACAACCCGCTCGCCGCCGCGCAGGTCGGTCCGCGGGTGCTGCTCGCGATGGCACGACTGACCGAGGGGGACGCGTCGACCGCGATCGGTCTGCTCGCCCCGATCGCCGCCTCCACCAACGCGCCCTCGCTGCTCTTTCCGCGCCGGCTCGCGTTGGCCCGGTACGCGTCGGCGCTGCTCGCCGACGGGCAGCAGATCCAGGCGTTGGACTGGGCGCGGCGGGCTGTCGCGGTGCCGGCCGAGGACGTACGCAGCCGGGTCGTCGCCAGCGGTGTGCTGGCCGAGGCGCTCGCGGCGAACGGCCACGAGGAGGAGGCCCGCGGGGTCGCCGACGAGGCGGTCCGGTTGGCGTACGCCACGGAGCAGTCGAGTGAGCGGGCCGAGGCCGAGGCGGTACGCGCCCGTGTCGCCGGGAAAGAGCCGACGGGTTGGTCCGACCCTGCCCAACCTGGCGATTATCTGGCGGCGTCGGGACCGGTAGCCTAGATCGACATCGGGTCCACTGCGGACGCCCCCGGTCGCCGGAAGGACCGCACATGAAGCTGCCCCGCTCCGTTCCAGGATGGACGGTCGCCGTGTTCGGCGTGATGGCGCTGCTGTTGGGGGCGGTGGGGCTGGTCTTCCCGGACGTCCTGCTCCATCTGCTCGGGTTCGAGGTGCTGCCGGCGGTCGAGCGGGCCACCGGCGACCACACCCGTACGTTCATGGCCGCCTCCTCGATGGCGTCGCTGAACATGGGGGTCTATTACCTGGTGGCCGCCGGCACCGACTGGCAGCCGTTCTTCTCGTTCAGCGCGGTGTTCCGGATGCTGACGTTCGCGGTGTTCACGCTGCTCGTGGTCATGGAGGTCGCGCCGGTGCGGTTCATCGGGGTGGCGCTCTGGGAAGGGCTCGGCGGGTTGGTCACGGGGGCCGCGATCTGGCACGGGCGGCGGCGCGCCGGGGCGGTCGCGACGCCCGCAACGGACGGGGCGCAGTGATGCGTCGGAGCCCTTGGGTACCTTTTAACCCGTGACCGATACCCCACCAGGCGCGCTGCCGGTACCGGTGGTGCCTGGCCTGTCGGATTTATCGGTCTTTGCCCGGGGTGGCTACGCGACCGTCTACCGCGCGACCCAGGGGTCGGTGGGGCGTGCGGTGGCCGTCAAGATCGAAAACCGCACACTCGACAGCGAGCGCGATCAGCAGCGTTTCCTGCGCGAAGCGCGTGCGGCCGGGAAGCTCTCGTCGCACCCGCACGTGGTCGACCTCTTCGACGCGGGCGTCACCGTTGACCAGCACCCTTACCTGATCATGGAGCTCTGCGACGGCTCCTACGCCGACCGGATGCGCACCTCGCCGCTGAGCGCCTACGAGGCCCGGGACGTGGGCGCGAAGATCGCCGACGCGCTGGTCGACGCCCATCAGCTCGGGGTGCTGCACCGCGACGTGAAGCCCGCCAACATCCTCTACTCCCGTCTCAACAAGGCGTCGCTCGCCGATTTCGGGCTGGCCGTCCTCGCCGAGGTGCGAGACCCGTCGGTCACCCTCGAGGCGCTCACCCCGGCGTATGCGGCGCCGGAGATGTTCCGGCACTGCGCGCCCTCCCCGGCGGTCGACGTCTACGCCCTCTGCGCGACGCTCTACGCGGTGATGCGCGGCCGACCGCCGCGCTGGCGCGACGAGCGCAACCCGAGCCTCGTGATGCTGCTCGAACTCTTCAACGAGCCGATCCCCGATCTGCCGGGCGTGCCGCCGGCCCTCACCGAGGTGCTGCGGTGGGGCATGGCCAACGACCCGGCCGCCCGTCCGTCGGCGGAGCAACTGCGGGACCTGCTCGTCGCCGTCCCGCTGCCTGCCCCGGCTCGTCCCGGTCCGGCCACGGCCGCGCCGACGGGTGCGCCGGTCTCCGGCGCGCCGGTGTCGGGGACCCCCTTCACCGGCCACCCGGCCTCCGGCGGGACCCCGCCGGCCGGATACGTCCCACCCGCTCCTTCCTGGGGGCTGCAAGCCGTCGTGCCCCTCGGTGACGAGACCCCGACGTTGCAGACGACCGTCCGTCGCCGTCGTCGGCTTCCCTGGTTCCTGGGCGGCGCCGGCGTCCTCGCGCTCCTCTCCGTCATCGGGCTCGGCGTCTGGCGCGAGGTCTCTCCCGGCAACGCGCGACCCAACCCTGTCGCGCAGACCCCGGTCGGACCGACCGCGACCGCGACGGCCACGGCCGGCGGCGGGGCGCTCCCCGGCTGTCTCTCCCCGCTCAGCGGTGGCGTGCGCTGTCCGACCGAGATCGAATGCTTCGGAGCGGCACAGGCGTCCGGCCGGGAGTTGCGGGCTGAACGCGTGCCGTGCACGGGCCGGCACACCTGGGAGACGTACGCGCTGGGCGACCTGCCGGACGCGGTGCCGGCCACCGACCACAGCGCGGTCACGAAGGACCGGACGGTGCGCCAGGTCTGCGGCGAGACCAGCTTCCGGGCGGTGACGCTCCTGATGGACGCCGGTGGCTGGCGATTCGAGGTGCTGCCGCCGGACGCGGAGGCGGTGGCCGACGGTGACCGCACCTACCGTTGTGTGGCCGGTAAGGGCACGGACCAGCTCACCGGTCCCACCCTCGCCCGCTGACCGCACCGGCACACGCGTGCTAGTAGGACTTCTCCTGGTTGAGCACGTGCTGGGCGACGAAGTTGAGGATCATCTCGCGGCTGACCGGGGCGATCCGCCCGGCCCGTACGGCGCCGAGCAGCGTGGCGACTCCGTACTCGGTGGTCATGCCGTTGCCGCCGTGCACCTGGATCGCGGTGTCCACGGCGAGCGCCGCCGCGTCCGCGGAGGCGTACTTGGCCATGTTCGCCGCCACCCCCGCCTCCACGTCGCGGCCGGCGTCGTAGAGCGCGGCCGCCTTCGCGATCATCAGCCGGGCCAGCTCGACCTGGACGGCCGCGTGCGCGAGCGGATGAGAGACGCCCTGGTGGGCGCCGATCGGACGGCCCCAGACGCGGCGGGTCGCGGTGTACGTCGCGGCGCGCTCCAGGGCGTAGCGGGCGGTCCCCGCCCCCATCGCGGCCACCGTGATCCGTTCGGGGTTGAGCCCGGCGAAGAGCGCCGGCAGACCGGTGGACTCGTCGCCGACGAGCGCCTCGGCGGGGAGCCGGACGTCGTCGAGATAGAGCAGCCACTGGTTCTCCGGCGAGACGATCTCCATGTCCAGCTTGGACGAGCTGAGCCCGGCCGCGTCGGTCGGCACGATGAAGAGCGCCGGCTTGAGCCGCCCCGGCGTCGAGACTGGGTCGCGGCCACCGTCGGCGACCCTCGCCACGACAAGCACGTACGAGGCCTCGTCGACCCCGGAGATGAAGCACTTGCGCCCGGAGAGGACCCAGCCGTCGCCGTCGCGGCGGGCCACGGTGCCCAACCGGTGGAAGTTGGAGCCCGCCTCCGGCTCCGTGATGGCGAACGCGACCTTGAGCGAACCGTCCGCGAAGCCGGGCAGGAACCGGGCGCGCTGCTCGTCCGTGCCGTGCCGGGCGATCACCGTCGCGGCGATCGCCGGGGAGACGACGAGCAGCAGCAGCGGGCAGCCCGCCGCCGCGAGTTCCTCGCACACGATGGCGAGCTCGGTGATGCCGCCACCCCCGCCGCCGTACTCGGCGGGCACGTTGACGCCCAGATAGCCGAGCTTGCCCGCCTCGGCCCAGAGTTCCGTCGTGTGTTCGCCCGCCTTGGCCTTGGCGACGAAATAGTCATGACCGTAGCGGCGGCCGAGGGCCCGCACGGCGTCGCGGAGTAGGTCCTGTTCCGGGGTGAGGTCGAAGTTCATGGGGGGTGCCTCCGACAGCAGGATGGAATTACTCGGGGGTGAGAACCGCCAGGATCGCGCCGGTGTCGACCTGCGCGCCGGCGCTGACCGGCAGGGCGGCGACGACGCCGGCCGACGGGGCGTGGACAGGGTGCTCGAGCTTCATCGCTTCGAGCGTCATGAGCAGTTCGCCGGCGTGCACCCGCTGGCCCGGCACGACCAGGACCCGGCCGACCGCCCCGGGCAACGGCGCGGTCAACGAGCCCTCGGCGGCGTCCGGTGCCGGCGCGGGGAAGCGCGGCAGCTCGACGAGGCCGGCTGAACCCTCCGGGCTGTCCACGTAGGAGACGTCGCCGACCCGGTGGACGTCGAAGGTCAGCCGGATCCCGTTGACGTCGAGCACCACCCGCTCGGGATCGGCGGCGACGATCGCGACGAGCGGGTGATCGTCGGTCACGGTCGGCTGGCCCAGGCCGGCGACGTCGAGCTCGTCCCGGTCGACCGCCCGCACCCACCAGCGGGACAGCTCGCCCGCCCGGTCCAGCCGGTAACCGACCTCGACCGGGCCGGACGGCCCGTCGTACACCGCGACCTGCGACGTGGCCGGGACGTTGCGCCAGCCGGACGGGAGCCCGGCCAGCACGGGCGCCGTGGCGCGGCGTGCCGCGGCGCCGGCAAGGGCCGCCGCGAGGCAGGAGACCCGGACCGCGTCGATCGACGACAGCAGCGGCGCGAAGACCTCCGGATGCGTGTCGAGGAAACCGGTATCGATCTCGCCGGACCGGAACGACGGATGGCGCAGCACCCGGACCAGCAGATCGCGGTTGGTGACCACGCCGTGGATCCGGGTACGGGTCAACGTCGCGGCGAGCAGCCGGGCCGCCTCGTACCGGGTGGGTGCCCAGGCGACGAGCTTGGCCAGCATCGAGTCGTAGTGGACGCCGATCACCGAGCCGTCCCGTACCCCGGAGTCGAGCCGGAGTCCGGGCTGGGCGAGCGGGCGGAACTGCCCCGCCACGTCGGGCACGTGGAAACGGTGCAGCGTGCCGGTGGACGGCAGCCACGCGTACGCCGGGTCCTCGGCGCAGAGCCGTACCTCGATGGCGTGTCCGCGCATCGGCGGCGGGGCGGTCAACGGCAGCGGGTTGCCCTCGGCGACCAGCAGCTGCAGGCGGACCAGGTCGAAGCCGGTGACGCACTCGGTGACCGGGTGTTCCACCTGGAGCCGGGTGTTCATCTCCAGGAAGAAGAACTCGCCGGAGGGAGCGAGCAGGAACTCGACGGTTCCCGCGCCGACATAGCCGACCGCGCGGCACGCGCTGACCGCCGCGGCGCAGAGCTGCTCCCGCAGAGCCGGCGTGACCGCGGGCGACGGCGTCTCCTCGACGATCTTCTGGTGCCGCCGCTGGATGGAGCACTCCCGCTCGCCGAACGGCACCACCGTGCCGTGGGTGTCCGCGACGACCTGCACCTCGACGTGCCGGGCGCGCTCGACGTACCGCTCCATGAAGACGGTGCCGTCGCCGAACGCGCCGGCCGCTTCCCGCCGGCCCGAGGCGATGGCCTCGGCGAGCGACTCGGGACCGTGCACGATGCGCATGCCCCGGCCGCCGCCCCCGGCGGACGCCTTCACCAGGACGGGAAACCCGGTGACCTCATCGGGATCGGTCCAGGTGGGGAGCATCGGCACGCCCGCCTCGGCGAGCAGCGTCTTCGCCTCGATCTTCGAACCCATCACCGCGACCACCTTGGGCGGCGGTCCCACCCAGGTGAGCCCGGCGTCGACCACGGCGGCGGCGAACTCGGCGTTCTCGGAGAGGAAGCCGTATCCGGGGTGGATCGCGTCGGCGCCGGTCTTCCGGGCGGCCGCGATGATCAGATCGCCGCGCAGGTAGGTCGCGCTGGGCGCGTTCCCCGGCAGATGCACCGCATAGTCGGCCTCGGCGACGTGGGGTGAGTCGGCGTCGGCGTCGGAGTAGACGGCCACCGTCTCGATGCCGATCAGCCGGCAGGTCGCGAAGACCCGACGGGCGATCTCGCCCCGGTTCGCCACGAGAAGTCGTCGGATCATGGGTGATCCCTCACATCCGGAAGACGCCGAAACCATCGGCGCCCCTGACTGGTCCGCTGTGGATGGCCGAGAGGGTCATCCCCAGTACGGTTCGGGTGTCGCGGGGGTCGATCACCCCGTCGTCGTAGAGCCGCCCGGAAAGGAAGAGCGCCGCCGACTGCGACTCGATCTGCTGCTCGACCATCTGCCGCATCGCCTGGTCCGAGTCGGTGTCGTACGGCTGTCCCTTGGCCTCCGCCGCCTGTCGGGCCACGATCGAGAGCACCCCGGCGAGCTGTGCCGGCCCCATCACCGCCGACTTGGCGTTCGGCCAGGTGAACAGGAAGCGTGGCCCGTACGCCCGGCCGCACATGCCGTAGTTGCCCGCCCCGTACGAGGCGCCGAGGTTGACGGTCAGGTGCGGCACGGTGGAGTTCGAGACCGCGTTGATCATCAGGGCGCCGTGTTTGATGATCCCGCGCTGCTCGTACTCCGCTCCGACCATGTAGCCGGTCGTGTTCTGCAGGAACAGCAGCGGGGTATCGGCGGCGTTGGCGAGCTGGATGAACTGCGCAGCCTTCTGCGCCTCCTCGGAGAACAGCACGCCACGGGCGTTGGCGAGCACGCCGACCGGATAGCCGTGCAGCTCGCCCCAGCCGGTGACCAGCGCCGTTCCGTACGCGGGCTTGAACTCGTCGAACTCGCTGCCGTCGAGGATGCGGGCGAGCACCTCGCGCGGGTCGAAGGGGACCCGCAGATCGGCGCTGGCGACGGCGAGCAGGTCCTCGGGGTCGTACTTGGGCGGCGGGGGGAGCGGGGTGCGCGGCGCCGGCCCCTGCTTGCGCCAGTTGAGCCGGCGCAGGCACTGCCGCGCCAGGCGCAGGCCGTCCCGCTCGTCCTCGGCGAGAAAGTCGGCGAGCCCGGACGTCGTGGCGTGCATCGCCGCCCCGCCGAGCGACTCGTCGTCACTGATCTCGCCGGTCGCCATCCGCACCAGCGGCGGTCCGGCGAGGAAGACCTTGGCCTGGTTACGCACCATGATGGTGTAGTCGGACATGCCCGGCACGTACGCGCCGCCGGCGGTCGCGTTGCCGAAAACCACCGAGATGGTCGGGATGCGCGCCGCCGAGAGCCGGGTCAGGTCCCGGAAGACCTCACCCCCGGGAATGAAGATCTCCGCCTGGCTGGGCAGGTCGGCGCCGCCGGACTCGACGAGGTTGACCAGCGGCAGCCGGTTGGTCAGGGCGATCTCGCCGGCCCGGCGGGTCTTCTTCAGCGAGTACGGGTTGACCGCGCCGCCGCGCACGGTCGGGTCGTTCGCGATGATCACGCATTCGACGCCCTCGACGACGCCGATGCCGGTCACCACGCTGGCGCCGACGGGAAAATCGGTGCCCCACGCGGCGACCGGCGAGAGCTCCAGAAATGGGGAGTCCTGGTCGAGCAGTAGCGCGATCCGCTCGCGCGGGAGCAGCTTGCCGCGGGCGTGGTGGCGGGTCACGTACTTCTCCCCGCCGCCGGCCTGCGCGGTCCGCAGCGCCGCGTCCAGCTCGCCCAGGCGGGACAGCATCGCGCCCCGGTTCTCCAGGTACGCCGGATCGCGCGGGTCGATGGCCGAGGTCAGTACGGTCACGTCACATCCCCATGCCCTTCGCGATGATCTCGTTCATGATCTCCGTGGTTCCGCCGCCAATCGCCAGGATCCGGGCGTCCCGGTAGTGCCGTTCCACCTCGGCGTCGCGCAGGTAGCCGAATCCGCCGTGCACCTGCACGGCCTGGTCGACGACCCAGGAGCACGCCGAGACCGCGATGTTCTTCGCCATCGCCACCTCGGTAACGAGTGGCTCGCCGGACTCGACACGGAATGCGACGTAATGGACATATGTCCGCGCTGCGGCCACCCTCGCGGCCATCTCGGCGAGCCGGTGCCGGATCACCTGCCGGGTCGACAGCGGACGGCCGAAGGTCTGTCTGTCGCGGCACCAGGCGAGGCTCAGGTCGAGGCAGCGTTGCGCGGTCGCGTACGCCTGGACGGCCAGGGAGAGCCGCTCGGTGGCGAAGTGGCGCATGAGCGCGGCGAATCCGGCGTTTTCGGGGCCGATCAGGTTGGCGGTGGGGACGCGTACGTCGACAAAGGACAGCTCCGCGGTGTCGGAGCAGTGCCAGCCCATCTTTTCGAGCCGCCGGCCGACCGTGAAACCCGGCGATCCCTTCTCGACGACCAGTAGGGAGACACCGGCGGCCCCCGCCCCGCCGGTCCGGACGGCCGTGGTGACGAAATCCGCCCGCACTCCGCTGGTGATGTAGGTCTTCGCCCCGTTGACCAGGTAACTGTCCCCGTCGCGACGGGCGGTCGTGCGCAGCGCGGCGACGTCGGAGCCGCCGTCTGGCTCGGTCACCGCGAGCGCGCCGATCAGCTCACCGGCGAGGGTGGGGCGCACGTAGCGGTCGATCAGCACACGGTCGCCGGCGCTGACCATGTGCGGCAGTGCGATGCCGTGGGTGAAGAGCGCGGCGACCAGACCGGACGAGCCGCCGGCCCGGATCAGCTCCTCGGTGACCACGATCGTGTCGAGCAGTGTGCCGCCACCGCCGCCGACCTCCTCGGGGAAGCCCGCGCCGAGCAGACCGATGCGGGCCGCGCGGGCGTGCAACTCACGGGGGATCTCACCGGCCCGCTCCCAGCCGTCAAGGTGGGGCAGCACCTCCCGGCGGACGAACGCCGCGGTCAGCTCCCGCAGCTGCCGCCGCTCATCGGTGTCGAAGGGGTCCACGGTCAGCGCCGCCGCTCACGACGCGACCTGGGCGGATGCCCGGCCGGCGCCGGGCGGTCCGGCGAAGGCCTGCGCCACGTCCAGCCACTCGTCGGCGACCGGGCCGGTCGCGACCAGGGACAGGTCGGCGCGGTGCCGGCGCTGGGTGACCAGCAGGCAGAAGTCGAGCGCCGGACCGGCGAGCCGGTCGACCGCGTCGGCCGGGCCGTACACCCAGAGCTGTCCGTCGGGCGCGATCAGCTCGACCCGGACCGGCGCCGTGGGCGCCGGCCGGCCATGGGCGACGAAGCCATGACCAAGGGTACGGACGCCGAGGTGGACGATGTGCCGCAGGCGCGCGGTCGGGGTGCGGGCCACGCCGAGCGCGTCCGCCACGTCCTGGCCGTGCGCCCAGGTTTCCATGATCCGACCGGTCGCCATCGACACCGGCGACATTCCCGTGCCGTACCAGGGCAGCTTCACGCCGGCCGGCGCGGCGGCCAGGGCCTCGGCGAGCGCCGTGCGCCCGGCCCGCCAGCGGGGCAGCAGCTCGGACGGGGGCGCCAGGTATTCCGCCGCCCCACGGTCGACGAAGCCGTCGGGGTCGGCGGCGCCCGCCGACAGCGCTGTGAAGAAGGCGTCGGGGTCCGTCGCCGACAGCAGCGCGACATGGTCGGTCCAGGCGAGGTGGGCGATCTGATGCCCGATGGTCCAGCCCGGCGCCGGGGTGGGAACGCCCCACTGCGCGTCGGTGAGCGGAGCGACCAGCGCGTCGACGTCGGCCGACTCGTCGGCCAGGTCGGTGAGCAGGTCTGCGAGTTCGACCATGAGCGTTCTCCCAGGGGGGTCAGGGGGGTCAGGGCTGGACGATGGCGGCGAGTTGCCGCTTCCACGCCTCGAGCAGGGCGGAGCGGCGGGCGGAGTCGTCGGAGAGCAGGTTGGCCACGCCGAGGCCGCGCAGCAGGTCGAGGGTGGCCTGGACCGCCTCGCGTACGCCGGGGGCGCGTTCGTCGACGCCGAGCAGGTCGACGGTGAGCCGGTGCATCTCGCGGCCGACCCGGGCCTCCAGTGGCACCAGGGCGTCACGGAGATGCGGATCCGTGCGGGCGGCGACCCAGACTTCGAGGGCGGCGACGAAGAGCGGCCCGGTGAACGCGGCGGCCAGCATGTCGATCAGCCGGTCGAGCCGTCCGGGGCCGGCGGGCAGACGCACCGCCTCGGCCCGGATCTCGGCGGCCCGACGCTCGGCGAGATGCTCGACCGCGGCGATCACCAGTGCCGCCTTCGTCGGGTAGTGGTGCAGCTGCGCGCCGCGGGAGACGCCGGCCCGGGTCGCGACCAGCGTCGTGGTCGTCCCGGACCAGCCCTGGTCGACCAGGCACGCCACCGTCGCCTCGAGCAGGCGCGCCCGGGTCGCGCGGCTGCGCTCCTGCTGGGGGACGCGGGTCGGCGCGGTGGGCATGGGGCCAGCCTGCCCCCAGGTAAAAAAACAGTCAAGACTGCTTGTTTTTCGCCGCTCCGAAACGCGTCAGCCCGCCTCGGTCGGACGACCGGGCGGGCTGACGGCTGTCTGGACTCAGACGCGGGCGCGGCGGGCCAGACGCTCCGGGTCGAGGATGATGATGCTCTTGCCGTCGAGGCGGAGCCAGCCGCGCGACGCGAAGTCGGCGAGCGCCTTGTTGACCGTCTCGCGGGACGCGCCGACGAGCTGCGCGATCTCCTCCTGCGTGAGGTCGTGGGTCACCCGCAGCACGCCGCCGTCACGCGTGCCGAAACGCCCCGCCATCTGCAGCAGGTTCTTCGCCACCCGGCCCGGCACGTCCGTGAAGATCAGGTCGGCGAGCGCGTCGTTGGTCCGGCGCAGCCGACGGGCGAGCACCCGCAACAGCTGCTCGGCGATCTCCGGCCGGTTGTTCAGCCAGGGACGCAGCGCCTGCTTGCGGAGCCGGGCGAGCCGGGTGTCGGTGACCGCGGTGGCGGTCGCGGTGCGCGGCCCGGGGTCGAAGAGCGACAGCTCGCCGACCATGTCGGACGGCCCCATGACGGCGATCAGGTTCTGCCGTCCGTCAGCGGCACGGCGGCCTACCTTGATCTTGCCGGACAGCACGATATACAGGCTGTCGCCGGGCTCGCCCTCGTTGAAGACGATCTCGCCCTTGCGGGCCTCGATCGTCTCCATCTCCTTGGCGAGCGCCTCGGCCGCTTCCGGGTCGACGCCCTGGAAGATCCCGCTGCGAGCAAGTACCTCGTCCATTGCGCACCTCCGCCGCGCGCGCCGCCTCCGGCCGGCTCTCCAGCCGGCGCCGTGTCGCGCGCAGTCAGTCTAGGTGCACGTCGGTCGGAAACGGACGTGCACCCCTGGAATGTAGATCCAATAGCGTAGCTGACCCACCCCGGAAACCTCTTCACATCCGGCCTCGACCGCGGACGTGTCCGCAGGTCGGACCGTCTCCGTCGACCGCCCGGCGCTGCGTCGGCCCCGCCGGGCCGTAGGGTCGCCGGGTGCCCACCGACCCCCGCCTGACCACCCGACGCGAAGACGGACGCGACGTTCCGCTCCTGCTCTGGCGCCTGACCGAACCGATGCTCGCGGTGAGCTCCGCGCCGCTCGGCGGCGGCATCGGCGTACGGCAGTGGGTGCTCAACGCGACGGTGCCGATGTCGTACCGCCGCGACGACCCGGACGTGCATCTCGCCGAGCTCGCCGGCGCACTCGGCCTCTCCGGCCCCGGCGTCGGGCTGCTGACCGGTGTCGACGTCGCCCTCGCCGAGACGGCGTCCGACACCGGCGTACGGGTCTGGGCGACCGTCGGGCTCGGCGCGCCGACCTGGGCCGCCGCGCCCGAACCCTGCGGCCCCGGCGTCGACCCGGTCCACGTCGGAACCGTCAACATCGTGGTCTGCGCGCCCGTCCGGCTGAGCGACGCCGCCCTGGTCAACGCCGTCGCCACGGTCACCGAGGCGAAGGCGCAGGCGCTGTGGGAGCTCGGCCTGCCCGCGACCGGCACCGCGACCGACGCGGTCACGATCCTCTGCCCCGTCGACGGGCCGTCCGCCCCGTACGGCGGGCCCCGGTCGGAGTGGGGCGCCCGGATCGCCCGCGCCACCCACCGCGCCGTGCTGGCCGGCGGGGCGGCCGAACGGCAGCCCGAAATGCCGTGGTCGGTTCGGCACGATCGCTGATCCGGATGGGCCGGACGGCCATGGCCCCGCGGACGGGGCCGCAGGTATCGTCTCGTCGATGTCTCACGCCGCCCCGCACCCGCCCCGTTCCGGCCAACCCCGGCGTACCCCCGCCCACCGGCCGGTTCGCGCGCTGAGCGCGCTTCTGGTGATCGCGCTCGCCGCTCTCGGCGGGATGACCGCGTGCGGGGGCGAGCCCGCGGGCAGGGCGCCGCTGTGGCAGGAGGCGGCGGTCGACGGACCGGGCCCCTCTCCGGCGGCGGCCGCGCCGGCCGCGGGCGCGCCGGCGAGCGGGAAGAAGGCCATCTCGATGTCGGCCACCGGCGACATCGTCATGGGCAATGTCCCCGGCAAGCTCCCCGCCAACGACGGCCAGGGCTTCTTCGACGCGGTCAAGGCCGCCCTCGCGGCGGATCTCGTGATGGGCAACCTCGAGGAGCCGCTCACCGACGACACCGGCACTTCCAAGTGCGGCCCCAAGAAGTCCGACGACTGCCACCAGTTCCGCGCCCCGCCGGCCTACGCGGGCCACCTGCGCGACGCCGGCTTCATGCTGCTCAACCAGGCCAACAACCACGGCAACGACTTCGGTCCGGCCGGCTACCGCAACACCCAGAAGTCCCTCGCGGACCAGGGGCTCAAGCACACCGGGGCGCCGGACGAGATCACGGTGGTGGAGGTCGAGGGCGTCACGGTCGCGATCGCCGGTTTCTCCGCGTACGCCTGGAACAACAGCCTCGTCAACATCAGCGCCGCCGAGCGCGTCGTGAAGCGGGCCGCCACCATGGCCGATCTCGTCATCGTGCAGGCGCACATGGGCGCCGAAGGCGCCGACAAGACGCGCGTGAAGCCGGGCACGGAGATGTTCCTCGGTGAAAACCGCGGCGACCCCGTCAAGTTCTCCCACGCGGTGATCGATGCGGGCGCCGATCTGGTGGTCGGGCACGGCCCGCACGTGTTGCGCGGGATGGAGTTCTACAAGGGCAGGCTCATCGCCTACAGCCTCGGCAACTTCGCCGGCGGCGGCGGGACGCTCAGCAACAGGGGCCCGCTCGGTCTGGGCGGCGTGATGAAGGTGTCGCTCACCCCCGATGGCAGTTGGGCCGGTGGCGAGTTCGTCTCCACCTACATGAACGGCGCAGGGAAGCCCACCATGGACACCGACGACCGGGGGCTCGAACTCATCCGCACCGTCGGCGCCTCCGACTTCCCGACCACGGGCGCGCAGTTCGACGACGACGGCAAGATATCGCCGCCCGTGAGCTGAGCGCTCGGATGGCGGTCCGGCCGGCCGCGGCGGTCACCGCCGGACGTAGGCTGACCGACGTGACGCTTTCCCCCGCCCGCACCGCCGAGACCGCACTCGGCCGCAAGCGGCGGGCCCGACGGATGGCCCGTCTGCTTGCCGAGACCCACCCCGACGCACACTGTGAGCTCGATCACGACGGGCCGCTGCAGCTCGCGGTCGCGACGATCCTCTCCGCGCAGTGCACGGACAAGCGGGTCAACGAGGTCACCCCGAAGCTGTTCGTGCGCTACCCGAGCGCCGCCGACTACGCCGCGGCCGACCGGAGCGAGCTGGAGGAGCTGATCCGCCCCACCGGCTTCTTCCGCAACAAGACCGACTCGCTGATCAAGCTCGGTCAGGGGCTGGTCGAGCGGCACGACGGTGAGGTGCCCGGCCGCCTGGTCGACCTGGTCAAGCTCCCCGGCATCGGTCGTAAGACCGCCAACGTCATCCTCGGCAACGCGTTCGACGTCCCCGGCATCACCGTCGACACCCACTTCCAGCGGCTCGTCGCCCGTTGGGCCTGGACGACCGAGACGGATCCGGTCAAGATCGAACATGCGGTTGGCGCGCTGATCGAGCGGCGGGAGTGGACGATGCTCTCGCATCGCGTGATCTTCCACGGCCGGCGCGTCTGCCACGCCCGCAAGCCCGCCTGCGGCGCCTGCACGCTCGCGCCGATGTGCCCGTCGTACGGGACAGGACCGACCGAGGCCGCGCCCGCCGCCAAGCTGCTCAAGGGCCCGCGCGCCCGTGAGCTGGCCATCCAGGCCGGCGTCGACCCTGACCTGGTGCCGGCGAAGGCAGCCGTCGCGGAGGTTCCGTGATCCGCCGAGCCGCCTCGCTGCTACTGCCGCTGCTGTTGCTCGCCGCGGGATGCACCGCGACCGACGTATCAGGCGACGCCGCCTCCTCGCGCGCGCCGTCGCCGTTCGTCGACTGCGCGGGCCTGACCGCGGCGCCTGCCAGCACACCATCCGCCCGGGCGACCCCGGCAGGAACAGCCCGGCCCTCGGACGCTGCCCGGGCTGACGCCCTGCCGAAGATCGAGCTGTCGTGCTTCACCGGCGGTCGGGGCGTCCCGCTCGGCACGATCCGCGGACCCATCGTGATCAACCTCTGGGCCTCGTGGTGCCCGCCGTGCCGCGCCGAACTGCCCGCGTTCGAGCGACTCCACCAGCGGACCGCCGGGAAGCTGCACGTGGTGGGCGTGGACACCAAGGACACCCGGGCGGCCGCGCAGTCGACCGGCGAGGACCTCGGCCTCACCTTCCCGACGCTCTTCGACCCCGACGAACGGCTGCGGCTGGCCCTGGGGCGCAACGGTCTGCCGATGACGCTCTTCGTCGACGCGGACGGCCGCGTGCGGCATGTCTACCAGTCCACGCCATTGGACGACGCCGCCCTGGGCGCCCTCGTCGAACGGCACCTCGGCGTGGGGGCGACGGCGTGACCGGTGACCGGGGTGATGCGGTGACCGATCAGCTGCCGGATTGGTGGGAGCCGCTGCTGAGCCGGGTCCGCACCGCCCGGACCTCGGACTTCACCCGGCTGCGGACGCCGAGCGAGGGCGGGCGGGAGAGTGCGGTCCTGGTGCTGCTCGGCGAGGACCGACCCGGCGACCCGGACGTACTGATGCTGCAGCGGGCGGCCACCCTGCGGAACCACGCCGGCCAGCCCGCGTTCCCCGGCGGCGCCGCCGACCCGGGTGACGCCGACCCGGCCGCCACGGCGCTGCGCGAGGCGCAGGAAGAGGTTGATCTCGAGCCGGCCAGCGTCACCGTGCTCGCCCAACTACCCCGGCTGTGGATCCCGGTCAGCGATTTCGTGGTCACCCCGGTTCTCGCCTGGTGGCACAGCCCGCACCCCGTTCATCCGCGGGAGCCCGCCGAGGTCGCCCACGTCGCCCGGCTCCCCGTGAACGAGCTTGTCGACCCCGCGAACCGGCTGCAGGTGCGGCATCCCAGCGGCTGGATCGGCCCGGCGTTCCAGGTACGGGGCATGCTCGTCTGGGGCTTCACGGCCGGCGTGGTGGCGGCCCTGCTCGACATGGCGGGGTGGGCGCGCCCGTGGCCGCGCGACCGGGTCGCCGAGCTGCCCGCGACCCGGGCCTCGGCCGCGCCCTCCGCCGGCACGGACGAGGTCGACGAGGTGGCCGGCCCGACCAGCTGACCGTCTCCCGCGCACCCCACGAAACCCGCCCCGCCGGTGATTTGATCGACTCCGTGCCGCGCGCCGGGACTAACGCTCGTGCGACACCCGTACCCTTAACGGGTGTCCGCCGTCGATGCCGTCCTGATCCTGCTCATGTTGGTGTTCGCGATCAGTGGTTACCGCCAGGGCTTCGTCATCGGAGCGCTGTCGTTCGCGGGCTTCTTCGGCGGTGCGCTGATCGGGCTTCAGCTCGGTCCGCTGCTCGCGCAACGCTTCGCCGACGGCGCGATCCGCGTGGTCGTCTCGCTCATCACCATCTTCGGTCTCGCCGTACTCGGCCAGGCCCTCGCCGGCTGGGCCGGCTCGCACCTGCGCCACGCGATCACCAGTCGGGCCGGGCGGAAGGCCGACGATGTCGGCGGGGCGGTCGTCTCGCTCTTCACCGTGCTCCTGGTGGCGTGGCTGGTTGCCGTACCCCTCGGCTCCTCGTCCCTGCCGTGGCTCGCCGGCGCGGTGCGCAACAGCGCGCTCCTCGCCGGGGTCAACCGGGTCCTTCCGGACCAGGCGCAGACGCTCTCCCAGGCTTTGCGCGAAACCGTCGACACCAACGGGTTCCCCGACGTCTTCGGTGATCTCGCGCCCACCCGGGCCCGCCAGGTGGCCCCGCCCGACCCGGCACTGGCCGGCTCCCAGGTCGTGGTCAACGCGCAGCGCTCGGTGGTGAAGGTGCTCGGCTCCGCCCCGAGTTGCTCCCGCCGCATCGAGGGATCCGGCTTCGTCTACGCGCGCGATCGCGTGATGACCAACGCGCACGTGGTGGCCGGCACGAAGACCCTCTCCGTCGAGCTTCGCGGTGAGCGGCACAACGGCCGGGTCGTCATCTACGACCCCGCCCGCGATCTCGCGGTGATCTACGTGCCCGGCCTCGACGCGCCGGTGATGCCCTTCGTTCCCCGCAAGGCGCCGACCGGCGCCGACGCCATCGTGCTCGGTTTCCCGTTGGACGGTCCCTACAACGCCCAGTCGGCGCGCGTACGCGAAGTCGGCCCGATCACCGGGCCGGACATCTATCGCGCCGACGACGTCACCCGCGAGGTCTACACGATCAGGGCGTTGGTGCGCAGCGGCAACTCCGGTGGCCCGCTGGTCGCCCCGAACGGCCAGGTGCTCGGCGTGATCTTCGCGGCGGCGGCCGACGACCGGAACACCGGTTTCGCCGTCACCGCCGATGAGGCGTCGTCGGTCGCGACCGCCGGCGCTGCGCGCACCCGCCCCACGGGCACCGGCGACTGCGCGTAGGGCGCGCGCGCCGGGCGTATCGCGTTCACGGTCACCGGCGCCCGTGGGGTCGGTGCGAGCGCCGGACGCTCCCGTCACGGTCACCGGCGCGCCGGTGACCGCGCCCGGACGGCCTACGGAGCGGGCGGCCCGGATCGTCGCAGGCTGTTCTGCCGCTGCCGCCGCATCACCCGGCGCAACGTCAGCTCCCGACGCCGCACCGTCTCCTGCCGGCGGCCCATCACCCGCTGCAACGTGATCTCCTTGCGCCGGTCCGCCAGCTCCGCCCGGTTGATCAGTCTCTGCCGGGTGAGCAGAGTGCCGGCGATCAACATGCCGACGAAAACGGCGCCCACGAGAAGGCCCGGCGGCCCTGCTTCCTCCCCGGAGCCCGCTGCGCGCGCCGCCCAACCCTCGCTCTGCCGTGGTGCGCGATTGCCGATCTGTCCGAGAGCGTCGGCCGCGGCGGGAGTTGGCCGCGTGACGGTGGGCGCCGGGCCGAACCCGACCACGCCGGGCGAGCTTTCGTCGTCGAGTGGGTTCCGGGTGACCGAGGGCACCCGGCGGGTGAGCGCCGCGACCGGATCGACCATGCCGAAGCCGAACTTGTCGTCCCGGCCCGGCGGCCCGACATCCTGCGCGGTGCTGATCAACCGACTGATCACGTTGGCGGCGGACATGTCAGGCCAGCGGGAGCGGATCAAGGCGGCCGTGGCGGCGACCAGCGGCGCGGCGAAGCTCGTCCCCTGGATCCGCCAGTAGCCGCCGGGACGGGCACCGAGCAGCCCCGTCGCGGGCGCGGTCAGCACCGTCTCCCGCCCCGTGATCGAGCCGGACCAGAGGGACTGGCTCTCCTTGTCCATGCCGGCCACCGACACCACGCCCGGCTCCCGCGCGGGGTACCAGACGTCGGACGGCGCCGAGGCGGTCAAGTTGCCGGTGCAGGCGATCACCACCACGTCCCGGGCGAACGCGTAGTCGAGTGCGGCCGCCAACGCGGCGCTGTTACCGCTCCCGCCGAGGGACATGTTGATCACGCTGGCGCCGTTGTCCACCGCCCAACGCACCGCCTTCGCGACGACCAACGCGTCGTCGTAGCGGTTCTCCTCGTCCAGCACCCGTACGGGCAGGATCTTCGCCCCGGACGCGAGGCCCACGACGCCGCGGCTGTCGTCGCCGCGACCGGCGATCAGGGCCGCCACCGTCGTGCCATGCCCGACCGGATCGAACCGGCCGTCGCCCGGCTGCACAAGATCCGTCCCCGGCAACACCTGACCGACGAGGTCCGGGTGGCCGGCATCGACCCCGGAGTCGAGGACGGCCACCGTCACACCGTCGCCCTTGGCGTGCCGCCAGGCCGCCGTCGCCCCGAGTTCCCTCAGCTGCCACTGCTCGTCGCGGACCGAGTCGGTCCGGATCGGAACGGCGGCCGCGGGTGCCGGTGTCGCGACGGCAGGTGTCGGCGCCGCGAGCGGCGCCGCGATCGCGGCCACGGCTAACAGCGCCGTCCCCACGAACCTCGCGACGGCGCTCCGGTGACGGTGCGGCAGCCTTGTCACACTGTGGCCTTTTCACCCCGGCGGACACTCGATGCACGGAGGTTACCGTGATTTGGCGGTTTCGGGTGCCGCACAACGTGTGCGGCGCGGTCAGTTCGGAGGTAGATGTGCCAACTGGATGAGGCGCACTCCTTCCTTCCGGGTCACCAGCCGGCCCCGTCCCGGCGGCATCGGCGCAGGTCGCACCGTACCGATCAGTGCACCCTCATCCGTGTCCCCGGACATCACCAGGCCGGGAGACGAAAGTTCGCGCAGTCGTTGGATGATCGGCTCGTAGAGCGACCGGGACGCCCCGCCCGAGCGGCGCGTGACCACCAGGTGCAATCCGATGTCGCGGGCCTGCGGCAGGTACTCCTCCAGCCCGCGCAACGGGTTCGCCGGACCGGTCGCCACCAGGTCGTAGTCGTCGACCAGGACGAACAACTCCGGCCCCGTCCACCACGAACGGTCCCGCAACTGCTGCGGCGTCACATCGGGGCCCGGCAACCGGCGTTGCATGTAGCCGGCCACGGACTCGATCAGCTCCGTCGTCGCGGCCGCCGCCGTGCCGTAGCCGATGAGATGTTCGGAATCGATCACCCCGAGCAGACTGCGCCGGTAGTCGACCAGGATCACCCGGGCCTGCTCCGGAGTGAACCGGGTGGTGATCGAGGTCGCCAGGGCGCGCAGGAACGACGATTTGCCGCACTCGGCGTCGCCGAACAGCAGGAAATGCGGCTCGGTCGCGAAATCGACCGAGACCGGCTGCAGGTCCGCCTCGGCGACGCCGATCGGCAGGCGCAGCCCGGCCGTCCGCGTAAGGTCCAATTCGGAGTACGGCAGCACCGGTGGCAACAGCCGCACGCGAGGAGCGGGTGCCCCCGCCCACGCCGCGGCCACCGCCTTGACCAGTGCCGGCGTCTCGCCGTCGAGACTGGACAGTTCCGGCAGTACGGTCAGGAAGTGCAGACTCTCGGCCGTGATGCCGCGTCCCGGGGACTTCTCGGGAACGTTCGCCGCGGAGCGGCGCGAGACGATCGAGTCGCTCGGGTCACCGAGCCGCAGCTCCAGCCGGGAGCCGAAGAGGTCGCGGATCGCCGGCCGGAAGTCCATCCATCGTGGAGCCGCGGCGACGACGTGCACCCCGTACGAGAGGCCGCGGGTGGCGATGTCGGTGACCAGTGGTTCCAGATCGTCGTACTCGCCGCGCAGCGTCGGCCAGCCGTCCACGACGAGGAAGACGTCCCCGAAGGGGTCCTGCCCGGCGCTGTCCGCGTTTCCGGCCGCCGCGGCCGCGCGACGTTTGCGGTAGGCGGACATCGAGTCGACGCCCAGGTCCGCGAAGCGTCGCTCCCGCTCGGCGAGCAGGGTGGCGACCTCGCCGACCGTACGCCGGACGGCGGCGGTGTCGAGCCGGCCGGCGACCCCGCCGACGTGGGGCAGGTCGCGCAGCGCCGCCAGCGAACCGCCACCGAAGTCCAGGCAGTAGATCTGCACCTCGGTCGGGGTGTGGGTCAGCGCCAGGCCGCAGACCAGCGTGCGGAGCAGGCTGGACTTGCCGGTCTGCGGGCCGCCGACCACGGCGACGTGCCCGGCCGAACCCTCCAACGACAGCCACAGCAGATCGCGGCGCTGCTCGTACGGCTTGTCCACGAGCGCGACCGGCACCTGCAGGGCGCCGTGCAGTTCCGGGTTGGCGAAGGTCAGCCCGCGCACCGGATCCGTGGTGACCGGGCCGAGCAGCTCGTCCAGCGCCGGCGCCTGGGAGAGCGGCGGTAGCCACACCTGGTGCGCCGGCGGTCCCTGACCGACCAGTCGCGACACCATGATGTCGAGCAGGCTGGTGCCGCCCGCGGCTTCGTCGGCCACGGGTTGCAGCGGGGCCTGGACCGGCTCGGGCGCCGGCACGTAGTGGGTGCTGTAGTTGAGCACCCGGGCCGTTCCGGTGCGACCGTCCATGCCCGCGCCGGCGCCCGGCTTGTCGAAGACGCCGGAGACGTAGGCGGCCTTGAACCGCACCAGTGGCTCGGTGCCGAATTTGAGGTAGCCGTGGCCGGGGGAGCGCGGCAGCTCGTACGCGTCGGGGACCCCGAGCACCGCGCGCGACTCCAGCGCGGAGAAGGTCCGCAGGCCGATCCGGTAGGACAGGTGCGTGTCCAGTCCGCGCAGCCGTCCCTCTTCGAGCCGCTGCGACGCGAGCAGCAGGTGTACGCCGAGCGACCGTCCCAGCCGTCCGATCTGGACGAACAGGTCGATGAAGTCGGGTTTCGCGGAGAGCAGTTCGGAGAATTCGTCGCAGATGATCAACAGTGAGGGGAGCGGGGCGAGCGCGGCGCCCCCGGCGCGTGCCTTTTCGTAGTCGCGCAAGCTGCCGAAGTTGCCCGCGCGTCGGAGCAGCTCCTGCCGTCGGATCAGCTCACCGTTGATGGCGTCCACCATGCGGTCGACGAGCGGTAGCTCGTCGGCGAGGTTGGTGATCACCGCGGCGGTGTGCGGCAGCCGGTCCAGCGAGGAGAAGGTGGCGCCGCCCTTGAAGTCCACCAGCACGAAGTTGAGGGTCTCGGAGGAGTGCGTCGCCGCCAGGCCGAGCACCAGGGTGCGCAGCAGTTCGGACTTGCCGGAGCCGGTCGCGCCGATGAGCAGGCCGTGCGGCCCCATCCCGTCCTGTGCCGACTCCTTGAGGTCCAGATCGATGGCGCCTCCGTCCGCGCCGACACCGATCGGCACCCGCAGCTTGTCCCGGTTGGGGCGCGGCGCCCAGCCCTGCACCGGGCTGAAGTTGTCGGGATCGGTGATGCCGAGCAGTTCGGCGAGCCCCATTTCAGCCGCGAGCGGCGCGTCGGAGCCCTTCGCGGCCGCGGCCAGCCGCAGCGGGGCGACCCGGCGGGCGACCGCCTCCGCCTCGGCGACCCCGAGCCGGTCCGGCGTGCCTACCTCGGCCTGACCGTCGGTCGAATAGGTGACCAGCCGCCGGCCCGCCCGCACCTCCAGCACGAGCATCGAACGGTCGAGCAGCCGCGGCGGCGTGGCGTCCAGGTCGAGTACGGTCACGCCGTCGATGCCGCTGTCGCTCACCAGGTGCGTCGCACCGGTCAGGTCGCCGCCGTCCAGCACCACCACCACGTGCGGGCCGTCGGTCGCGGGGCCCGCGGGGCTGAACCGCGGCCGGTTGCCCAGCACGTCGTCGATCAGCCTCTCCAGGTCGGCGCCCGCGCTCGTCACCAGCCGCACCGGACCGAGCGCGTCGCTGCGGGTCGGGTGGTGCGCGTGCGGCAGCCACTTCACCCACTCCCAGGCGGCCCGGCGTTCCGGCCCGGCGCAGACCGCGATCAGCAGGTCATCGGGGGCGTGGAAGACGGAGAGCTGGGCGAGCATCGCGCGGGCCAGGGCCTGTGCCTCGCTGCTCCCGTCCGCCGGCTCCGCCCGCGTATCCGCTTCGGCGCGCAGGAACACCCGGGCGAAGCCGCGCAGCGACAACGCGACGGGCAGGTCCGGGACGACCGAGTACGCGTCGAGGAAGCGGCGTAGCGCCCCGGCCGTCATCGGCTCGAGGTCCTCCAGCGGCCGGGTGACCGGCGGGGTGAGCGGCGTGGCGAGGGTCTGCGGGCCGACCGCGACCCGGACGACGCCGAAGTCCGGGTCGGTGCTGCGGCGTTCCCAGAGGCGGTGGCTGCCGGCGGTTGACCAGAGCTGCGCCGGATCGGGGTGCCGGTAGAAGAGGCCGGCGCGCTGCCGGGCAGCGGTCTCCCGCACCCGCCGGCGCAGCGTCGCGAGATGGCGCAGGTACTCGCGGCGGGCCGCCATCATCTCCGCCTTCTTCGGAGACCCCGAGGCGCTGCCCCAAGACGTCGCCAGCATGGCGAGGGAGGAGACGCCGAACATCGCCCCCACCACATAGGAGTAGGTGCCCCCGCCGCGGCCGAACATCATCGCCATCGCGACCGAGCCGCCGAGCATCGGCAGCATCATCATGAGCTGCTGCCAGCGTGCGCCGGTGGCCTGTGGAATCTCGGGTGGCGCCTCCACGGCCAGCTCGCCGGTCGGAATCTCCGGCGCCGGTCGCCGCGGAGGCCGTTTGACGACGACCGTGCTCATGCCGCCCCCTCGCCGCGCCTGCTCATGCCTGCCCCTCGCTCCACTCGATGCCGGGGTGCCCCCCGCCACGCGCCGCGTCCGCTGCGGCGCCCGCCACCCGTGCCCACGTGCCCGGCCCTTCGCTCGCGACTGCCGGGCCCGCTTCGCGCTGCCCGGTTTCCGGCGCCGCGCCGATTCGCGCAGGCCGCCCCGGAACCCTCGCTCCCCGCGCTCACGCCGCCTCCCCAATCGCTCGGTGGGCCGAGCCCGGCCCATGGTAGGTAAAGTGCGGTCGTCCCCGCAGCCATGGCTGCACCCTCAATCAAGGACTGTCGATGAGCATCGGGCTCGCCCGCGTCACCATCAACGCCCCGCAGCGGCGGGTCGACGTCGCGCTCCCCGAACACGTCCCCCTCGCGGAGCTGCTGCCGGAGGTGCTGCGGCACGCCGGCGAGGGGCTCGCCGACGACGGGGAGCGGCACGGCGGCTGGGTGCTGCGCCGTACGGACGGGGCGCCGCTCCTGACCGAGCAGGGTCTGCTGCCGCAGGGGGTGCGCGACGGCGAGGTGCTGCACCTCGTTCCGGCGCGTGCACAGTGGCCGGAGCTCGAATACGACGACGTGGTCGAGGCGATCGCCGACGGCGCGCGCCGTCGGGGGGCGGCCTGGGGTGCGCCCGCCACCCGTGCCGCCACCCTGGTCGGGTCGGGAGTGCTGCTCACCGTCGGTCTTCTCGCGGTGCTCCACGGCGGACCGTCGTGGGGGATCGGGGCGTTCGTCGCGCTCGGCGTCGCGGTCCTGCTCGCTCTCGCCGGCGTCGTCGCCTCCCGGGGGTACGGGGACGGCCCGGCCGGCACGGCGCTGGGCGGCTACGCCCTGCCGTACGCCTTCGCCGGTGGCGCGCTCCTGGTCGCCTCCGGTGATCCGGTCGGGGTTCTCGGGCCGCTGCGGTGGATGGGTGCGCCGGAGCTGCTGGTCGGCTCGGTGGCGCTGCTGCTCGTCGCCATCCTCGGCCTGGTCGGGACCGCCACCGGCCTCCGGGTCTTCGCCGCCGGGGTGACCGTCGGTCTGCTCGGGGCGATCACCGCGCTGGCCGGGTTCTTCCTGACCGCGGCCGGGGCCGCGGCGGTGCTCATGTCCGTCCTGGTCTGCGGGATCGGCGTGCTGCCGCTGCTGGCGATCCGCTTCGGCAAGCTTCCGATGCCGCCGATCACCCTGCCCACGGGGGCGGAGGGGGCGGAGGGCTTCACTGCGGCCGGCGTGGGTTCGCCGGAGAGCGCGCGGGAGCGGCCGGAGCGGGGCCGGGTCTTCGCCGCGGTGGCCCGTACGGAGGAGTTGCTGACCGGGATGCTGACCGGTCATGCCGTGCTCGCCGGCGCGGCGGCTCTGCTGCTCGTGACGGACGACGGATTCGCCGGTCGGCTGCTGGCGGCGGTCTCGGCGGGCGGTCTGCTGCTCCGCTCGCGGCTCTTCGTCACGCTGCGCCAGCGGGTGCCTCTGGTCGCCGCCGGTCTGGTCGGCTTCGCGGTGCTCGGCGCGAGCCTTGCCGGTCGGGTCGATCACGCCGGGCTGCTCGGGTTGACCGCGGGTGGACTCATCCTCGCCCTGGTGACCGTGGCGGCCGGTGCCACCTACTCGCGTCGGCCGCCGTCACCCTACCTGGGGCGGGCCGCCGACCTCTTCGACACCGTGATGGTGGTCTCCGTCGTGCCGGTGGCCTGTGCGGTGCTGGGGCTCTACGCCCGGGCCCGCGGCCTGCTCGGCTGACGACACACGCCACGTCCTGTCCCGGCGGAGCCCGGCGGGTCAGGACGTGGCGCGGATGTGGTCAGTGCGCGGTTTCGCCGCTCGCCTCGGCGTCACGCTGCCGCTGGTAGGACGCGCGGATCTCGTCCTCCGCCTCCATGCGGCCGACCCAGGTGGCGCCCTCGACCGACTTGCCGGGCTCGAGGTCCTTGTACACCTCGAAGAAGTGCTGGATCTCGAGTCGATCGAACTCACCCAGGTGATGGATGTCACGCAGGTGTTCCTGGCGCGGGTCCTCGAAGGGCACGCAGAGGACCTTGTCGTCCGCGCCCTTTTCGTCCGTCATCCGGAACATGCCGATGGCGCGGCAGCGGATGAGGCAACCTGGGAACGTGGGTTCGGGTACCAGCACGAGCGCGTCGAGCGGATCGCCGTCCTGTCCCAGGGTGCCCTCGATGAACCCGTAGTCCGCCGGATACTGCGTTGAAGTGAAGAGCGTGCGATCCAGCCTGATCCGGCCGGTCACGTGGTCCACCTCGTACTTGTTCCGGTGACCCTTGGGGATCTCAACCGTCACGTCGAAATCCATCTCACGCTCCCTTGTTGCCCACGCTGGCTAACGGAACCCGGGGTGGGCCGGCTGAGTGATCCCACTCGTGTCGCTCCGGGCCCCCCAGGGTGTTCGGTCGCAAGTAGTGTCGCCTAGGCGGATTGCTGAATGGGAGGAGGGGCCGATGGAGAGGGAAGATTCACATTCCGGCTCGGGCGCGGCGCCGCCGCCGCCCGCCGGCCGGGTGCCTTCCGGGCAGAACGGCGAGGCCGCACAGCGACCGTCCGAGCCCCCGCGTGGCCGTGCCGCAGTGCGGCCGCCAGCCGTGAGTCACCCCGATGACCCGGCGACCCCCGGAGCGCCTCCGTCTTCGACGCCGCCCCCCGGCGGCCCGGGTCAGTCCCATCCCGGTCCCATGACCGGGCGGCCCCCCGGCGCCTCCCAGGGCCGGGCCGTGGTGCCGCCCGCCCCGTCCTGGACCTCGCCGACGCCGGCGCCCCCGGGCCCCTCGGCGACCTGGCCGCCGGCGTCGGGCGCGCCGCAGCCGCCGGCCGGACCGGACGAAACCCCTCCCGGCGCGCCGACCGGGCCGCAGCCGCCGCGGCCCGCCACCGCGACGCCTCCTCCTGCGGCCACGACGCCTCCTCCCGCGCCGCGCCGTCGCCGCAAGGGGATCCTTGCCGCTCTCGTGTCGGTGCTCGTGCTCGCCCTGATCGCCACCGGGCTGGTGATCGTCCGACCCGGCCCGGTCGCCGGATGGCTCGGCGCGGGGCCCGTCGGGCCGGCCCCGGTCACCGATCCGCCCGAGCCGGCCCTGTCGCCGGTTCTTGCGGGCGTGGCGGCTGACGCGCCCATGCCCAGCCCCGCCGCGGTTCAGGCGGCGCTGGACCAGGTCATCGGCGGATCCGTCGTGAGCAGCGCGCACGTCTCGGTGGTCGACATCCTGACCGGCCAATCCATCTACGCGCGCCAGGCCGACACCCCGACCGTGCCGGCCTCGACCACGAAGGTGCTCACCGCCGCGACCGTGCTGGCCGCCCGCGGGGAGGCGTACCGGATTCCGACCCGCGTCGTCGCCGGCGCCAATCCCGGCGAGGTGGTGCTCGTCGGGGCCGGAGATCCCACCCTGGCCGCCAACGCCAAGGGCTACTACCCCGGGGCGGGACGCCTCGACCAGCTGGCGCAGCAGGTGAAAACCGCGCTGGGCGGCTCGCCGCCGAGCAAGGTCATCATCGACGGCAGCCTCTATTCCGGCCCTGTCGACGGGCCGGGCTGGGATTCCTACCGTCCGACCGACGGCTACGCGGCACCCATCGCCGCTCTCATGATGGACGGTGGGCGGATCGACCCGGCGCAGGGGAAGAACGGCGAACGGACCATGAAGCCGGACGTCGCCGCCGGCCAGGCGTTCGCGAAGGCGCTCGGCCTGCCGCAGGACGCGGTGACGCGGGGGTCCGCCCCGGCGGGTGGCGGGCAGAACGGAGCGCCGGCCGCTCGGGGGAGCGGGGGCCCCACCGCCGGGGGCGGCGCCGAAGCGGTGGCTCCGGGCAGCGAGCTCGGGCGTGTGCAGTCCCCACCCATGATCCGGCTGGTGGAGTTCATGCTCAACGAGAGCGACAACGTGGTCGCCGAAGCACTGGCTCGGCAGGTCGCGCTTGCCCGCAATCAGCCCGCCTCCTTCGCCGGCGGCGCGACGGCGATGGTTGCCGTCCTCGCGGAGCTCGGTCTGCCCGCCAACAACATCGAACTCTCCGACGCCAGCGGGCTCTCCCGTCGGAACAGGATCCCGCCGTCGACGCTGGCCCAGGCGCTCACGCTCGCCGCGAACCCGTCGCGGCCGGAACTCGCGTCGGTCTTCGCCGGGCTGCCGGTGGCGGCATGGTCGGGCACGTTGCAGCAGCGCTTCGCCAGTCCGGCCGTGCAGAACCGGGCGGGCGCCGGCGTGGTGCGGGCCAAGACGGGCACCCTCTCCGGCGTGAACACGCTCTCCGGCGTGCTCACCACCGCCGACGGTCGGGTGCTCGCCTTCGCGGCCCTCGCCGATCAGGTGCCGACTGGTCCTGAAGTGGCACAGCCGGCGCTCGACCGGATCGCGGCGACCCTCGCCGCATGCGGCTGCCGCTGACCGGGCCCGTCCTGCCGGTCTGTACCGGGCTGCCGATCCCCGGCGCCGATCGGCGGCGGAGCCGTCGAGCCTCGTATGCGAGCCGCCGTCGGGGTGTGCCGCCACGGGTACGGTGGGTCCATGGCGCAGTTCGTGGACTGGGACCTGGCCGCCGCCACCGCCGGCGCGCTGGGTAAGTCGGGTCCGAAAGTCTCCTACGACGAGGCCGCTGAGGTCGTCACCGATCTACGGCGGTTGACCGACGAGGCCGCCGGACACGTGACCTCCTACACGGGGCTGCGCTCGCAGGTGGCCCACCCACCGGTTCGGGTGGTCGACCGGCGGGACTGGGCGGCGGTCAACATAGCCGGCCTCCGCGAGGTCATCACTCCGCTCGTCAGCCGCCTGTCCGGGGACAAGCAGCCGGGGGCGTTGACCGACGCGATCGGCTCGCGGTTGACCGGGGTGCAGGCGGGTACGGTGCTGGCCTATCTCTCCGGCCGGGTGCTCGGCCAGTACGAGGTCTTCTCCGCCGAGCCCGGCCAGTTGTTGCTGATCGCGCCGAACATCGTCGAGGTGGAGCGCAAGCTGCAGGCCGATCCGCGCGACTTCCGGCTCTGGGTCTGCCTGCACGAGGTCACCCACCGCACCCAGTTCACCGCCGTGCCGTGGATGCGTGGGCATTTCCTGGGTGAGGTCCAGGCCTTCGTCGACGCGTCGCAGGCGGGTGGCGAGCATCTGCTGGAGCGGCTGCGCCGGGGCGTGGCGACCCTGTCGGACTCGGTGCGCGATCCGGAGAGCCGCGCCAGCGTCCTCGACATCGTCCAGACACCGGCCCAGCGGGCGGTGCTCGACCGGCTGACCGCCCTGATGACGCTCCTGGAAGGGCATGCCGAGTTCGTGATGGACGGCGTCGGCCCCGAGGTGATCCCGAGCGTCGAGCAGATCCGCGCGCGGTTCAACCGGCGCCGCGAGTCGGGCAACCCGCTGGAGAAGGCGATCCGCAAGCTGCTCGGCATCGACGTCAAAATGCGCCAGTACGCCGAGGGGCGCAAGTTCGTCCACGGTGTCGTGGAGCGGGTCGGAATGGCCGGCTTCAACAAGATCTTCGACTCGCCGCTGACCCTTCCGCGCCTGGACGAGCTGGGCGACCCGGACGCGTGGGTGGCGCGGGTGCACGGCCCGGTGCCGGGCTCCGCCCCGACCGCCTGACCGGCCGCCGTGGCTCCGCTCGCGCCGCCGGTCGCCGCGGTCCGGCTCGCCGTACGGAAGGCCCTCACCCAGCTGCCGTCCTCCGCGGCGCCGATCCTCGTGGCCTGTTCCGGGGGCGCGGATTCGCTCGCGCTCGCGTCGGCCGCCGCGTTCGTGGCCGCCCGGATGGGAATGCGTGCCGGGCTGGTGACCGTCGACCATGGTCTGCAGGAAGGGTCGGCGCAGCGCGCGACCGCGGTGGCGGAGTGGGCGGCGAAGCTCGACTTCGAGCCGGTCGAGGTGGCGACCGTGACCGTGGCCGGCCGTACGGGCGGCCCGGAGGCGGCGGCCCGGGCGGCCCGCTACGAGGCGCTGGTCGCGGCGGCGCGGCGGCACGACGCGGCCGCCGTGCTGCTCGGTCACACCCGTGACGACCAGGCCGAGACGGTGCTGCTCGCGCTCGCCCGGGGCGCCGGCCCGCGGGGCCTGTCCGGCATGCCCGCGGTGCGCGAGCTGGCGGGTGTACGCATGCTCCGTCCGCTGCTCGACGTCTCCCGCGCGGAGACCCGCGAGGCGTGCGCGGCGCTCGGGCTGACGCCGTGGGAGGACCCGCACAACGCCGACCCGGCGTACGCGCGGGCGCGGGTGCGGTCGAGCGCGCTTCCCGCGCTCGTCGAGGTGCTCGGTCCGGGCGTCGTGGCCAACCTGGCCCGCACGGCGGGACTCCTCGCGGCGGACACCGCGGCGCTGGACGCCCTGGCGGGCTCGGCGCTGGACGCCGCCCGCGCGGCGGACGGGGCGGTGCGGGTCGCCGCGTTGGCAGAGCTGCTCCCGGCGCTGCGCACCCGCGTGCTGCACGCGTGGGCCCGTGAGCTCGGCGCCGCCGCCGCCGCGCTCTCCCACCGGCACGTGGTGGCGCTCGACGCCCTGGTCACCGACTGGCACGGGCAGGGGGCCGTGCACCTGCCGGGCGGGATCCTGGTGGCGCGGCGGGATGGGCGGCTCGTCCGATCGCGGTGAGGTGCCCGGCAGTCGGCGGGCGGTCGGCGTCGTCGAGATCCGGATGATCAGGGGATCCGACCGACGACGCGCCGGCGACACGCCGAGCCGATCTCTGATCACCGGGATCATGGGGGAATGGTCGCGCGCACCCCGCTCTATGCCCCGCACGGCGCCGTCGCGACGAGCCAGCCCCTTGCCGCGGCGGCCGGGCTGGCGGTGCTGCGCCGCGGCGGCAACGCCGTCGACGCGGCGTTGGCCACCGCGATCACGCTGACCGTCGTGCAACCCGGCTCCAATGACATCGGCGGCGACCTCTTCGCGCTCGTCTGGGACGGCGCCCGACTGCACGGACTGAACGCCTCCGGCCGCTCGCCGGCGACGTTGACCCGTACCGCCGTGTTCGCCGCCACCGACGGGCAGGGCGCACCGTCCTCCCCGGCGCACGGCGGCGCGCAGGCCGGCGCCGTCGGACTGCCCACCCGGGGCTGGCTGCCGGTCACCGTCCCCGGGGCGCCGGCCGGATGGCGGGATCTGCACGACCGGTTCGGCGCGCTGCCCTTCGCCGACCTTTTCGCCGATGCGGTCGGGTACGCCGAGCACGGGTATCCGGTCTCGCCCGGGGTGGCCGCCGGTTGGGCGCGGAGCGCGGAGGCGCACGCGGCGCTCGCCGGGGAGGAGTTCGCCGAATGGTCGCGGGTCTTCACGATGGATGGCCGACGGGCGCCCCGCGCCGGTGAGCGGTGGCGCAACCCGGACGCCGCCGGCACGCTGCGGCGGATCGCGGCGAGCGGCGCGGAGTCGTTCTACGCCGGGGAGATCGCGGAGGCCCTCGCCGGGCACGCCGCCCGTACCGGTGGCCTGCTCACCGGAGACGACCTGGCGACGCACTCGTCGAGCTGGGTGGATCCGGTCGGCGCCGGCTACCGGGGTCACCAGGTGTGGGAGCTGCCGCCGAACGGGCAAGGCGTGGCCGCGCTGCTCGCCCTCAACATCCTGGACGGCGTCGACCTCGCGGCGATGTCGCCGGCCGAACGGGTGCACTGGCAGGTGGAGGCGATGAAGCTCGGCTTCGCCGATGCCCACGCGTACGTGGCCGACCCGGAGCGGGTCGCGGTGCCGACCGACGCGTTGCTCACCGAGGGGTACGCGGCGACCCGCCGGGCGCTGATCGGGGAGCGGGCGGGCGCTCCCGCTCCCGGCGACCCGACGCGGGGCGGCACCGTCTACCTCTGCGCGGCCGACGGCCGCGGGATGATGGTCAGTCTCATCCAGTCCAACTACATGGGCTTCGGCTCGCATGTGGTGCTGCCCGGCTTCGGGTTCGGACTGCAGAACCGGGGCGCGGGGTTCAGTCTCGATCCGCAGCACCCCAACGTCGTCGCGCCCGGCAAGCGCCCCTTCCATACGATCATCCCCGGCTTTCTGACCCGGGGCGGCGAGCCGGTGGGACCGTTCGGCGTGATGGGCGGCCACATGCAACCGCAGGGGCACCTGCAGCTCATCTCCGCGACGCTGGACGGCGGGCTGGATCCGCAGGCGGCGCTGGACGCCCCGCGCTGGTACTGGCACACCGGGCGGTCCCTGCTCGTGGAGCCGGCGCTCGCCGCGCGGCCGGGCGTCGTCGAGGAGCTACGGCGTCGCGGCCACGAGGTGGCGGTGGCGGGTGATCCGTCGGCGTTCGGGTACGGCCAGGCGATCTGGCGGCTGCCCGACCGGGCAGGGGGCTATGTGGCCGGGTCGGAGCCGCGCGCCGACGGCTGCGCGATCGGCTACTAGACCCGTTCGCGGAACGTGGTCCGGTAGGCGTGCGGCGTCGCGCCGACCCGCCGGCCGAAGTGGTGGCGAAGGGTCGCGGCGTCACCGAAGCCGGCGCGGGTCGCGACGGCCTGCACGCCCAGGTCGGTCTCCTCCAGCAGGCGGCGGGCGAGCAGCACCCGCTGGTTGGTGAGCCAGTCGTGCGGCGTGGTGCCGGTCTCCGCGCGGAACCGCCGCGCGAACGTGCGCGGTGCCATGTGGGCGCGTGCGGCCAGGTCGTCGACGCTGATGTTCCGGTCGAGGTGGGCGACGAGCCAGCCGAGGACCGGCTCCAACGTCGGCGCGTCCGGCGTGCGCGGCATCGGCGCCTCGATGAACTGCGCCTGCCCCCCGTCGCGGTGCGGCGGCACCACCATCCGCCGCGCCAGCTTGACCGCTATCGCCGACCCGTGCTCCTGGCGGACGAGGTGCAGGCAGGCGTCGATGCCGGCTGCGGTGCCCGCGCTGGTCAGCACGGTGCCGTCCTGGACGTAGAGGGAGTTGCACCGGACCCGGGCGCGGGGATGGCGGTGGGCCAGGTCGTCGGCGTAATTCCAGTGGGTCGTGCACTCGCGGTCGTCGAGCAGACCGGCGGCGCCGAGGACGAAGGCGCCGGAACAGACCGAGAGGACATGGGCGCCGCGCGCGTGGGCCCGGCGTAGCGCGTCGAGCACCGGCTCGGGCGCCGTCGGACCCTTGGCGTGGGCGTGGGCGGGGACGGCGACCAGGTCGGCATGGTCGACCGGGGTCAGGTCGGAGTGGGGTACGAGATGGAAGCCGGACTGGGTGCGTACCGGCCCGCCGTCGGGAGTGCACACGGCGAAGCGGTAGCCCGGGAAACCGTCGGCGGTGCGGTCGGTGCCGAAGACCTCGGCCAGCACACCCAGCTCGAAGGCGGCGACCCCGTCCATCGCGATCACGGCGACACTGCGCAGCATGGCAGCAGCGTACGCCGCACCTGGCAGAAAATCGAGGTTCAATGGCATCACTGCCACTGTCCCCCGTACGGGTGGTTGCGGAGACTGAATGGGAAACGTCCGGTGCGCACCGGCGGCGAAGTCCACAAACAGCCCGAAAGGTTGCGCCGCCATGGAACTCCTCGTACTCCTGCTCTTCCTGATCCTGCTCGCAGTCGCCACGGTCGCCGGCCTGACGGTCGACTCCCGCGACTCCGCCGACTGGAAGCCCACGTGCGGTGGCTTCCGCTGACACCCGCCCGCATCCTGACGTCGGTTCGCCGGAGCGGTTCACCTAACTAAGTGACCGCCCCGGCGACGGGCCGCGATCCCCGTACGGCAGGCTTAGGTCATGGCTGAGGGCTCCTGGTACGACGCCGATATCGACCACGTGATCATTTCCGAGGCGCAGATCCGCGAGAAGACCGCGGAGCTGGCCAAGCAGGTCTCCGCCGACTACGCGGCGGTGGGTGATTCCCTGCTGCTCGTCTGCGTGCTCAAGGGTGCGGTCATGTTCATGGCCGACTTCGCCCGCGCGCTCGGGCGCAACGGCCCTCCCGTCGAACTCGAGTTCATGGCCGTCTCGTCGTACGGGCAGGGGACCACGTCCTCCGGCGTCGTACGCATCCTGAAGGACCTCGACCGGGACATCGCCGGCCGGCACGTGGTCGTCGTCGAGGACATCGTCGACTCCGGCCTGACGCTGTCCTGGCTGCTGAAGTACCTCGAGTCGCGGGACGCGGCGAGCGTCGAGGTCGTGGCGCTGTTCCGCAAGCCCGAGGCGGTCAAGGTGCCGGTGGACGTGAAGTACGTCGGTTTCGACATCCCGAGCGAGTTCGTCGTCGGCTACGGCCTGGACTTCGGGGAGCGCTACCGTGAGGTGCCCTACGTCGGGGTGCTCAAGCCGGAGGTCTACTCCCGCGTCTGATCCCCGCGCGGGGCTCGCCCGACATTCCCGGCCCACGTACAGCCGACTTTCAGGAAACGCGGCTACGGTAGGCGCTAGTGCGGTGAAGCTTCGTCGATCCTGCTGCTCGCCCCGTTGCCCAGCTTGCGGGTCGGAGGCCGGATTGACGGTCCGTTGCCGCATCAGCATGAGGCGTAGTCGGGGCGAGTGGCCAAAGGGCTCGCAACCGCACACCTCGCGCGCACGGTGTACCTTCGAATCACCGTGGCGCGGTGTGTCAGCGCCCGGGGTCGCGGCCGGCCGGTAACGGCGGCTGTGGCCGGTGGCTCAGCGGCCACGCCAACCAGACGGTCAGAACGGCGATCAGGAGGGTCCGGGCGTTCGCGCTCGACAACAGCATGGAACGTACGCGTTTCTTCCGCCGCCCGGTGGTCTGGATCATCCTGGTGATCATCGGTGCGATTGCGCTCAGCTCGTTCTTCACCAGCGGCCCGAGCTATCACAAGGTCGACACCTCGGTGGCGCTCGACCAACTGAACAAGCCGGGCATTCAGAAGGTGGTCGTCCAGGACAAGGAGCAGACGCTCCGGATCGACCTCAAGGATGACGCCAAGTTCGGCGACACCACGACCAAGCGGATCGAGGCCCAGTACCCGTACCAGGTCGGTGACCAGGTATGGAACAAGGTGCTGGAGGCCAAGGCCGCAGGCCGCATCGCCGGGGACGCCAACACGGAGGTCTCCTCCGACAGCGTGTTCATCACGCTGCTGGTCAACCTGCTGCCGATCGCGGTCCTGGTCATCCTGCTTCTGCTCTTCATGTCGCAGATGCAGGGCGGCGGCTCCCGGGTGCTCAACTTCGGCAAGTCCAAGGCGAAGATGATCACCAAGGACACGCCGAAGACGACCTTCGCCGATGTCGCCGGCGCCGAAGAGGCGGTCGAGGAACTGCACGAAATCAAGGATTTCCTGCAGAACCCGGCGAAGTACCAGGCCCTCGGCGCCAAGATCCCCAAGGGTGTGCTCCTCTTCGGTCCGCCCGGAACGGGTAAGACCCTGCTGGCCCGCGCCGTCGCCGGCGAGGCCGGGGTCCCGTTCTATTCGATCTCCGGCTCCGACTTCGTCGAGATGTTCGTCGGCGTCGGCGCAAGCCGGGTGCGTGACCTGTTCGAGCAGGCCAAGGCGAACGCTCCGGCGATCGTGTTCGTCGACGAGATCGACGCCGTCGGCCGCCACCGCGGCGCCGGCATGGGCGGCGGTCACGACGAGCGTGAGCAGACGCTCAACCAGCTTCTCGTCGAGATGGACGGCTTCGACACCAAGGGCGGCGTCATCCTGATCGCCGCCACCAACCGGCCCGACATCCTCGACCCGGCGCTGCTCCGGCCGGGCCGCTTCGACCGGCAGATCGCGGTCGACAGCCCGGACATGGAGGGCCGCAAGGCGATCCTGCGGGTGCACGCCAAGGGCAAGCCGTTCTCGCCCGACGTCGACCTCGACGCGGTTGCCCGGCGTACGCCGGGCTTCACCGGCGCCGACCTGGCCAACGTCATCAACGAGTCCGCGCTGCTGACCGCCCGGCACGACAAGCGGGCGATCGACAACGACTACCTGGAAGAGTCGATCGACCGGGTCATCGCGGGACCGCAGCGCCGTACGCGGGTGATGAGCGACCACGAGAAGAAGATCACCGCGTACCACGAGGGTGGGCACGCGCTGGTCGCCTGGGCGCTGCCGCACTCGGCGCCGGTGCACAAGGTGACGATCCTGTCCCGTGGCCGCTCCCTGGGCCACACCCTGGTGCTCCCCACCGAGGACAAGTACACCCAGACCCGGGCCGAGATGATCGACACTCTGGCCTACGCGCTGGGCGGTCGCGCCGCGGAGGAGCTCGTGTTCCACGAGCCGACCACGGGGGCCGGCAACGACATCGAGAAGGCCAGCGCGCTGGCCCGAGCGATGATCACGCAGTACGGCATGAGCTCGAAGCTCGGTGCGGTCAAGTACGGCACCAGCGGCGACGAGCCGTTCCTCGGCCGGACGATGGGCCACGAGCGCGACTACTCCGACTCGGTCGCGGCCGAGATCGACAGCGAGGTGCGTGCGCTGATCGAGCTGGCGCACGACGAGGCGTGGGAGATCCTGGTCGAATACCGGGACGTGCTCGACTCGATCGTGCTGGAGCTGATCGAGAAGGAGACCATCTCGCAGCCCGACATGGCGCGCATCTGCGCCCGGGTGGTCAAGCGCCCGCCGATGGCGCCGTACAACGGCTTCGGCAAGCGTCTGCCCTCCACCGAGCCGCCGGTGCTCACCCCGGCCGAGAAGGAGAGCCTCAAGGCGCAGGCCGCGGCGGACGGCGCCCAGGCGACCGTCGGTGGCAGCTCGACGAACTCGGACGGCCCCCACTGAGCAGCGAACACGAGTCCAGCGCGTCGGCCACCGAACCCGGTGACGACGCGCTGGACTATCTCGCCGCCCGGTTGGTGGACGGCAAGCTCACGGGCACCCCGGTGGAGAACGCCGTCGACCTGGCCCGGATCGAAAAGGCCGTCCGGGAGATCCTGATCGCCGTCGGCGAGGACCCGGACCGGGACGGGCTGATCAAGACGCCGGCGCGGGTCGCCCGTGCGTACGCCGAGCTCTTCGCCGGGCTGCGGGTCGACCCGGCGCAGGTGCTGACCACGACGTTCGAGGCCAACCACGACGAGTTGGTGCTGGTCCGGGACATCGAGGTGATGTCCCTCTGCGAGCACCACCTCCTGCCGTTCCGCGGCGTGGCGCACATCGGCTACATCCCCGGCGCAAACGGCCGGATCACCGGGCTCTCCAAGCTGGCGCGGCTCGTCGAGGTCTACGCCCGACGCCCGCAGGTGCAGGAGCGGCTCACCTCCCAGATCGCCGATCTGCTCAACTCGCGGCTCGACCCGCGGGGCGTGATCGCGGTCCTCGAGTGCGAGCACATGTGCATGGCGATGCGCGGCATCCAGAAGGCCGGATCGAAGACCATCACGTCGGCGGTACGCGGCATCTTCAAGCAGGATGCGAAGTCCCGCGCCGAGGCGATGAGTCTCATCATCCACTCCTGACCCGCCGCCGGCCCGCAGCGATGCGGCCGGTCAACCCGTCAGACGATCGCGCGGTAGCTGTTCGCGGCGTCCGTCGCGCCGAGCGCCAGCGTCTGCGCCTCCTCCAGCCGCATCCGCGCCTGCTCCAGCCGCGAGATCGCGTCGAACACCGACGGATGCACGGAACCGATCGCGGTCAGCCGCAACCGGGCGAGCGCCTCGTCGAGCTGATCGGTCACCGCACGCATCGCGGCGACCGCCCGCTCGGTCTGGTCCACCGAGGCGGCGACGTGCACCTTCACCTCTTCCACGCTGGGCATGGCACCTCCTATCCCGGGACGGCGAGCGCGCCGACGGCCGTCACCAGCAGCGGAGCCGCGCAGACCGCGGCCCCCAGCAGAGCTGTCCGGTCGACCCGCCCACCCGCCGGGGGGCGGAAGAGCAGCCCGACGGTGAGCCACCCCAAACCGAACGCCGCAACCGGCATCGCCAGCCCGCAGACCAGCGCCCCGAACCCGGCCCGGCCGCCGGCGGCGACCACCAGGCCGATCTGCACGACGAGAACCACCAGGGCGAACGGGCCGTAGACCAGCAGATTGCGCCGCCAGGGAGCAGAGTCCCCCGGCGGGAGCGTCGCCGAGCCGACCACAGCGGCGTCTGCCGAGTCCGCGGTTACGCGCGCGTGCCGCAGCGCGGCCAGCACCGCCTCGGGATCCCCGGCCATCGCCTGACCGGCGGCAGCGACCTCGTCGGGTGTGGGCGCCAGCTGCGACAGGGGTACGCCGAGAGTGCGGAGCCGGGACTGCTGCGGGGCCAGCCGCGCGCCGACACCGAGCAGCTCGTCGCGCGCGGCCTCGACCGTGTGCGCCTGCGCGCCCGCGACCGTCGCGGCGCCCCGGCGCACCGCATCGAGCTGCTGTGCCGCGCCCAGATAGTCGAGCCATGCGTCCGCATGATTCTCCTGCTCGGTCACGACTCACGCTCCGGCCGGACGAAGGGGACGATCACCGAGGTGCGGTCGGCATGCCGGTCGTGCAGCAGCGCCCGGTTGGGGCGCGGTTGCCAGTCGACCGGCTGGCCGAGCAGCAGCGACACATCCGTGCCCGGCACGTTGAGGAAGACCATGCCGGCAACGTCCTCGCGCGCCGCGCTGCCGCCGATCTCCTCGGTGAACCGGCGCAACCCGCGCCACCAGGAGAGCAGATGGACCCCACGGCCCGGACCTTCCCGTAACAGGCCGCGTAGGCGGTCCGGCGGTAGCCGGCCGGGGCCCGTGGCATCCATGCCGAAGACCACCAGATAACCCGGCTCCGTGGTGCCGAGCGCCTTCGCCAGGCCCGCCGCGTCGACCGTCTCCACCTCCTGCCGCTGCGCCAGATCCGTCGCCAGCGCCGTCGCCAACTCGTCGCCCGCCGCGACGAGCGACGCGATGACGAACCGCGTCGTACGGGGCGCGTGGTGCGCGGCCACGCCGCGCGCCGCCGCATCCAGCACATCCGCGCCGATCGGGCTCGGACCGAGAATGGCCAGATGCCGGCCGGGAGTCGTGTCGAGCGGGAACGCGGCGGTCGGGAGCGACACGTCGATCGTGCGGCCCACCAGCGCCGCCGGTCGGGTGCTGCGACCCGCCAGGGCGGCGCGGTAGGTGGGGTCGTCGTTGAGGAACTGGTGGGCGTACCCCGCGAAAACGCGGGGCGGCTGCGCCTCGGGCATCCGGGCGGCCCACACCCGGTGCCGCAGCGCGGTCAGCGCCGCCCGGTCCGCGTGCGGGTCCGGGAAACGCACCGTCCGCTCGTGGCCGCGTGTCGCCCGCCGCGGGCCGCCGAGACCGCCGGCCGTGTTGACCACGGCTGTGCCGAGCGGCAGACCGGCGGCGGAGTCGTTGGTCGGTTCGAGGACGTCGCCGCCGCCGGGCAGCGCCACCCGCACCGGGAACTGCCCGAAGATCGAATCGCGCTTGGCGTAGAGCGCCTCGACGCCGCGCACGGTCTGGCTGGCGAGGACCAGATGGATGCCGTAGGAGCGCCCCTTGCGCGCCAGGGACTCCAGCAGCCCCACCGCCTCCGCCGCCAGCGCATCGCCCCCCTCGAGCAGCACCTGGAACTCGTCGATCACGCAGAGCACCCGCGGCAGGCGATGATGCTCCCGCAGATCCGCGAAGCGGGTCACCCCCGCCTTCTTGTACGCCACCGATCGGCGCGTCATCTCCGCGTTCAGTTCGCGCAGCATCGCCACGCCGTATTCGCGGTCGGACTCGACACCGACCGCCCGAGCCTGCGGCAGCCACGTCCGGTCGCGCTCGGTCGGCACGAACTCGGCGAACGACACCCCCTCCTTGAAGTCCAGGAGGTAGAGCGTCAGCTCGGCCGGCCCATAGCGGGTGCAGAGGCCGTACAGGACGTTGATCAAGAACGCGGTCTTGCCGGCACCGGACCGCCCGCCGATCATCCAATGCGGGGTCAGGTCGTTGAACTGCAGCGTGACGACCGTGTCGCCGTCATGACCGACCGGCGTGGCGAGCCCTTCCGCCGCGTCGTCCGACCAGAGGCCGTCGGTGTCGTCGGGGAGGAGATCATCGAGACGCAGCCGGGCACTCGCGGCCAACTCGGAGCCGAGCTCCTGACACACCCGCTCGACGAGATGGGCGGGGGGATCCTCATCGAGGAAGACCGGCGCGTTGAGCCCGGTCGACGGCAGATGCGGCGCGGGCGTCGTGAAGAATCCGCCGGGCGGATCGCCAACCAGCGCGTACGGGTTGCGGAGCGCGACGGCCGTGCTGCGCGGCAACGGCGGCTGGGTCATCTCCGCGGTCAGCGGTGGCGGCGGCCAACCTCCCACGATCAGGTGCAGCCCGGACTCCGGGCCATGCTGCGCGAGCGTCCCGATGCGGGCCAGGTCGGCGCCCTCGGTCAACTGGGGCAACGAGGCGATCACCAGCAGCAGGCTCCGCTCGTGATGCTGCTGACGGACGCCGGCGGTCCGCCCCGGCCGTACCCATTGCTCCGCTTCCGCGAGCGTGGCCCGGAGACCGGTCAGTTCGGTGACCGGCGGCGGCATCAGGCCCGCGTCGGCCAGCGCCGCGAACGGCGCGAAGAGCATCCCCGAGCCCGCGCCGTCGACCGCCCGGACCAGCATGGAACCGGCGGGGGCCGCCGCGAGCAGGCGCAGCAGCACGGCGCGGAGCAGACCGGCCACCCGCGGGTCGCGCGCGTCGGCGTCGATGGCGAGGTGTCCGGCGCCGAGCAGCGGCACCAGCGCCGGAAAGCGCGCGTCGGCGAGGGGCTGTGCGACGCCGATCCGGACGAACCGTGGTTGTGCCGCCCCGCCGAGCGGTGTCTCGGGCGACTGCGCGTCAAGGTCGGCGCCGAGCCAGCCCGGAGCGAGCACCGCGGCGGCGGCGCGCAGCCGCTTCGCCAGCTCATGCTGCTGCCCCTGGTCGGCCTCCGGTGGCCGGGTCGCATCGAGCGCGGCCGACGCGGCGGCGACGGCGGCCGCCGCTTTCCGGTGCAGTGCGGCGGCGTGACTGGTACGCGTTTTCAAGCTGGCCACACTGTCCGCCTTCCGTTCGGCCGGCGCCCCTCTGGACAGAGACCGTATCCCAGTGCGTCCGCATCATCGGGGACGCGCATCGGCCGGCCGCTCAGAGCTTATGGCAGCATCTGAGCTGTGGTAACTCATTGTTGCGAGGCAATCACACATTGAAGTTGAACGGGGTGTTGGCGGCAGTCGTGTCGAACGTTAGGCTCGATTTGTGGACATGGCGCAGCCCCCGATGCGCTCCGAGTACACCCCCGGATCGCCGCCTCCGATACCCGTCCCGGCCGGCACCCCCATGCCGCCCGGGCGACGGCTCCGCGTCACGCTGGCGATCGTCGGCGGGATGGTGCTGCTGCTCTGTATGGGCAGCGTGGGCATGGCCTACGCCTTGTACGACAACGCCACCGCCCCGGACCGCAGCGCCCCGGACGTCGCCGTCGACAACTACCTGCGCGCGCTCCTGATCGAGCGCGACGACACCGCTGCTGCCCTCTATTCATGTCGCGGCGCGGACCGACTCGACGCGATTAAGGAGTTTCGAGAGGATTTGCAGTCCCGCGAAAAGCGGTTCGGGAGTGAGTTCTCCGTCCAGTGGGGAGCGTTAGCGGTCAACGCGGAGCGCGATTTGGCGACGGTGCGTGCCGAACTGAAAATTTCGACCGTAGTCGATGACTTTCCGCAAACCGACCTGCAAGCGTGGACATTCGAGACACGGCAAGAAGACGGTTGGCGCGTGTGCGGGGCCGAGCGAGCCGACTGACGACTACTCGATCCAGAGTTCGTGGACGGGGACTTCGAGTGTCTTGGGGGGCTGCCCGGACCACGCCCACCGGTACCACTCCAACTCGACCGCCACGCGCACGCAGATGTCGCCGTCCGCGCTGGTGTGCACCTCGGTCACCGCGCGGAGGTCGCGCCGTTCCACCCCGTCGACCATCTGCGCGACGCGCCGGCCGGCTACCGAATCGGCGTCCACGACCGGCACGGGAGTGCGTGGCGGTGGCACGTCGAGCGAGACCAGCCGCGATATGACATCGCCGCGGTTCGGCGCCGTCTTGCTGGATTCGCCCAGCTGCTCCACCCAGACCCGTTCCGCCGGCACCAGCGGCGCGAAAACCTCGATCTGATCCGCCTCCGCGCGATACCACTCGTGCTCCGGGATGACGGGGACATAGGTCCGGCTGCCCTGCACGACCTTCTCGTCACCCCGCAGCTCGCCGCGCCAACCCAGTCCCGGCAGGCCGACGATGACCCGCCGCCCACGCAGCTCCGCCGCGGTCGCGGCCGGCGTCGGCACGATCGGCCGAGGTGGCCGGGGCGCCCAGTCAGGCTGCCCCGCGAACGGGTCCGGCAGCGGTTCGCGGCTCATGAAGGATCTTCCTGCTCAACTCGCTTCGCGCAGCGACGCGCCACGGTCACGCATGAACGACTCCGGGTTGACGGCGCCCCGTCGGCTCTGGTCACCGCGGACGTGCACCTCGAAGTGCAGGTGCGGGCCAGACGAATTACCGCTCGACCCCACCTCACCGATCACCTCCCCGGCCTCCACCATGTCGTTCTCGTCAACGGCCGGCTTTCTGACCATGTGGCAGTATCTCGTGACCACCCTGCCCGCGTGCATGATGTCGACAAACCACCCGCAACCGCTCTTCGCCGGTGACCCGTCAACATTGCAGCTCAGCCGACCGTACTGGTCCGGATCGCACCGCGAGATGATGACGCGGCCAGCAGCCGCGGCCCGGATCAGTGTCCCCTTCGGGGCGGCGATGTCGACGCCGTTGTGTCCGGGACGATCGCTCGTGCGGAAGCCGGACCCGACGGTGCCGGGAACGGGACGCGTCCATCCTGACGCCGCGACCTCGCCGAACCCGGCACATCGCAGCGCCCCGCTCTGGCCGACTGCCCGCGCCGCGCCGCCGGCCAGCAGGTTGACGATCTCGGTCGCCACCGGTTCATGTTTCGCGTACGCGTCCGGGAACGCGCTCACCTGGACCCGCTGTGCGGCATCCGTCAGCGCCATCGTTTCCCAGCCCTTGATCGCCACCAGCTTCTGGTAGAACTTCCGCGATGCGTAGGCGGCATCACGCAACTGCGCCGGGGTGCCCCAACCCTGACTCGGGCGCTGTTGAAACAGCCCCACCGAGTCATGGTCGTTTCGTTGCCCGAGATGTGGCAGGTTCGTCAGCGTCGACTCCTGTATAGCCGTAGCTACGGCGATCACCCATCCGCGCGGCGGGACTCCCATGTCAGCGCCCACGTTGATGATCGTCGCGGCATTCCGTATCTGGGCTCTGCCGTAGAACTTCGTCACCGGAAGCTGGCCGTCCGGGTTGACCAAACCGCCTTCCCCACAGCCAAAGGTGGTCAGCACCGGGGCCTCCTCGCCCCCGGTGCCGGTGAGGAAGAACGCGCCTGCCCCGCCGGTGCAGCAGAGCAGCGCCAGCGCCGCGGTCAGCGCGAGGGCCAGCGCCGCCCGCCGTGCCGGCCTTCGCGCGGCGCCCGCCGCCCGGGGCAGGTCTCCGGCCGTCATCCGCGCTCCCAGTCCACGCCGTCGACCAGCCAACGCCCGTCCGGCGCAGTCAGGCGCAGCCGAAGTTTCCCGGAATCGACGCTGATCTCCACCTCCACGACACCGGACGTGAGCGGCAGCAGGGTCGGCTCACCGACCAACCGTTCCGCTGGAACGACCACCGGATCGACGTCGGCGAGCTTCCGGGTCAACGCGGCGGTCGAGAGTGGACGGAGAGCGTCGTGCCACTGCACCGCCGAGACGTCGCGGTGGTTGACCCATGCGGCGGCGAAGGATCGCGCGACGATTTCGGGCGGTGTCGTGCCGGGATTCGCGGTCGGCGACGGGGGCGGTGGCACCGACTGCAGGCCGTCGTCGCCGACGGTCGGATCCGTCGCCAGCACGGGCGCGGTCGGCGGCTTCACCAGCGAAGGGGACTCAGTGGGGCCGGAAAACGTCCGGGCGACGCCGATGATGGCGAGCACGATGAGCGCGAGGCCGAGCGCGAGGCCGACCCGGGAGCGGAGAATGCCTTTGATGAGAAGCCCGACTGCGTCGCGCACGGCGTCACCTGGCCTCGGTACGGATCCGCGGCGTCGGGGGGCTCGTCGTGGTCTCCCCGGTGTCCGGCCGGTAGATGGCGTATGACGGCGAGTCGGCGGGCACGTCCGGCTCGGCCCATTCGACGGATCGTCGCGGGCGCGTGGGCGCCGTTCGTGGCGTCGACGGTTTGCGCTGCTCCACGGGGGCCGGCGAACCCTCTGCGCGTTCCCGGCCGTCCGGGCGCGCGGTGGCGCCGTGTGCCGGATCCTCCAGCCGCGCCTCCGGGCGCAGGTTCGTCTGCTCCACGAAGACCTGTCGCGCCCTGCCCACCTGGGGTTCGGCGGTGCCGCCCGGCTCCGCGACGTTGAGCTTGGCCGCCTCACGCATGTCCCGGAAGAACCGCCGGTGCCACGAGCCCGCGGACGTAACGGCGGCGGTGCCGTCCTTCCCGCCGAGTTGAGTGATCCGTCGGTAGGGGCGCAGCAGCAGCCACCCCACGACGCCGCAGAGCCAGACGAGCACCACCTGCAGCCAGCCCGGCAGGGTCGGCGTGTTCATCACCAGATCGACGGCGAAGAGGTAGATGGCCGCGCCGGTGCCGAAGATGGCGATGTTGAAGAGCGCGGCCACGATGGCGTTCGCCAGCCGCCGGATCCCGGCGCTGGCCGGGCGCATCAGCCCGACCGTCCCGAGAATGGGAGCGGCGATCACCGCCCAACGGAAGATCAGGAAGCCGAGCAGCACGAGCAGTGAGGCGGTGAGATCGAACATCGCGAAGAGCACCGCCGCGAGCACGGCGATGAATCCGGCCCCGATCCGTTCCATGTCCCGGGTGCCCTGAAGGTATTCGTACGCCTCCGGATCCTCCGTCTCGATCTGCGCCGCGACCCGCGCCCACTGTTGTTTCTTGGCGTCGATCGTCGCCTCGCGCGTCCCGGGATTCTGGCGCAACTTCTGGGCCTCGTCCCAGGAGAGCGATTTCGCGTCGTAGAGCGCCCGGCCGTACTTCTTCGCGGTCTCGCTGTCGGCCGAACCGAGCACACCGCGCAGCCAGTTGCGGTAGAGCATCGTGTCGGTTGCCGTGTCGCTGGCGCGAACTCCCGGTGGGCGCTTGTCGATACACGCGGTTCGGTCCGGTAAGGCGCACTTGTCCGGGGGAACGTCCTTCGCCGTTGGCCCGACCGCGTCGTGAACGACGCCCAGCGTGGTGATCAGCGCCCCATCGGCGATGTTGGCCGACTTCACCGGCCACGCCGCCAGCGCGGTCACCGCCACCATGACGAGAACAGCCCAGCCGGCGGTCGTCATCGCGTTGCTCATGTCGGACTGGCGTGACCGCCAGATCAGATAGAGTCCGACCACGCAGAGCGTGATGATGCCGAAGACGCTGAACACCTTCTGGTAGACCGCCCTCGTCGCCTGATCAACGAGCGGATCGGCCCATCCCCACATCGACTGTGGGCTCCAGGCGCGCTCCCGCAGCGCGTTGGAGGCACCGATCACGGCGGTGGCGACCATGAACTCGCCGTTCGCCATCGTGGTGGTGAACCTGTATTCCGGATTGGTCAGTGTGGAAGCGCAGCCGTTGTCGAGGCCGTAGGTCGAGTAGCTGTATCCGGCGTATCCGTAGTCGCTGTACAGGCCGCGCGGGCCGGGTTGCTTCGACGAGTCCGGTCGGCTCGCGAACCAGCCGGCCAGTCCCGAGTCCGGCGTGCTCGGTGTGGGCGCGTTCCGACACTCCACTTCGGAGCTGGCGACCTCCTTGAGCTTCGCGACGCAGGCGCGGAAGTCGGCCTGCCACTGCTGCGTCGAGCAGAGGTCGCCGGCAGCCCTGGCCGGCACCGGGGCGGCCGACGCGGACGCGGCGCCGAAGAGCGGCCAGGCGACCGTCGCCAGCGCGGTGAGCAGAAGGGCGAGGATCATCGCGGGCATCCGGGGGGCGGCGACCCGCGGGGCTCTCGCCATGTCACGACTCCAGGTCCGGGAGGTGGGCGGGGAGGTCCGGCGACGCCGGCGTGACTGCCGCCGGTGTCGTGTCGAGGTGATCGAGCAGCCCTTCGACGTAGGAGACGTCGACGCGCACCTTTTGCACCCGTCCGTCCACGTCCCGCATGACGAACTCCCGGAAGCCGAGCCGCGCCGACGATGACGCGTCCACGCTGGACAGCGACGCGAGGGTGGCCTCGTATCCGTCGTTGACCGGCACGCGGAGCAGGCGCAGCGCCTCGGAGGCGATCTCCGCGTCTTCGGCGATGCGCCCGACGAAGACGGTGGAGACGAGGTTCTGCACGTCGAGGCCGAGGATGTCGCGTGGATTCTGGGACGCGACGAGCGCCGAGAGATTCCACTTACGGGAGTCGCGGGCGAGGCGGACCAGGAAGGACCGGCCGGAGCGCCAACCCTCCATGAAATGCGCCTCGTCGAGCCCGACCAGCTTCCTGGAGGACATCGACCCGCCGTAGCACCGGCGCACGGCAAGCCGGTGTGCGGTGTGCAGCATGGGAAGCGCGAGCGATTCCTCGGCGGACCAGTACTCCCGCTCGATTTTCAGGTCGGGCAACCGCAGCCCGGCCATGGTGATGACGGTCAACGCGGCGTCCGCTCCGAGCAGCCCTTCCGGTGGGCGGCCGAAGAAGAGCAGTGCGAGCGGCATCTCGGCGGTGTCGAGAAGGAGGTTGGCCAGCTCGCGGCCCTCGTCCTTGTCCAGCCCGGAGAGGCAGGCGACCACGTCGTCCAGCGTGGAGGTCTCTTCGGCCGGCACCTGCCGTACGGCGTGACGCAGCAGCGTCGCGGTCGACGACTCGCGGGCGACCTGCGGGGGTACCAGCATCATGCAGATGTCCTGCACGAGCATCCGTCGCTCGGCGCGGGCGTTGGAGATCGCGATCTGGAATTCCCGGTCGCCGGTCGGCCCCGCCGGGAACTCCGTCCGCACGGGGGTCGGGATCAGCGAGTACGGCGCGAGCGTGCCCTGCTCCGAGCCGGTCAGGTTGAGCACCCGTGAGTAGGGACGCAACTCCGGCATCGCGCAGAGCCGGGCGAGCGGACCGGAGGGGTCGAGGAGCGTGACCTGGACGCCCCGTCGTGCGGCCAGGTAGCCCAACGCGCCCAGCAGCGTGGACTTGCCGCCACCGGGCTCGGCGACGAAGACCGCGAGGCCGGACCGCTCGCGGACCTCCATCGGGAAGTGCAGGTCGAGGAAGACCGGGCGGCGGCAGGTGCCGGCGGTCCGGCCGATGAGGTCGCCGCGCTGGTCGCCGACCGTCGACGCGGCCTGGGGCAGTGCGGCGGCGAGCAGCTTGACCGGCATCCGGCGGATGTAACCGGTATTGGCGATCGGCTCCCCGGGGATGAACTCGCGGGCGAGCCAGTCCTGGTTCTTCGGATGCTGCAGCGAGATGCGCAGCTCGCGGGAGTAGAGCTGGATGAGGCGACGCGCCCGTTCGAGGCACTCCTCCCGGGTACGCCCACCGACCGCGATGCGGTGCCACCCGTGGGCGCGGGCGGATTCGACCGGCAGGCCGGTGGTCATCTCATCACCGATGACCAGTGCGCGCTTGGCCAGGCGCTCCAGCTCCGGCGGGGCGTCGATGCCGTGCTCGGCGTAGTCGAGCTGCTGCGAGCGGATCATCCGCAGCCGGTGCTCCAGATTGCGGAAGGAGTCGCCGGAGCCGAGCAGGTCGATCCGCGAGGAGATCTCCATCGGCCAGGGCAGCCGTTCGTGGAAGTGCAACCACGGCTCGTGCCGCTCCGGGATCTCCAGCGGCTCCATCCGACCGACCGCGAGGACCGCGACGTGCCGTTCCTCGCCGGTCATCCGGTTGACGAGCTTCACCGTCGACCCGTACGGCGTCCGGTAGCGCTCGATCTGCTCGGTCAGGCCGAGTAGATCGCCCCGCTCCCAATGCCCGTTCGAGACGGGGGAGAGGGCACCGGGAGGAGTCATGCACAGCGCCACCGACCGGTAGAGCAGCCATTCGAGCTCCTGCGGGTTAACCCGGCGACCACGCATGCCGAACGCGCCGAGTACCTCGTCGAACTGCTCGACGGTCCGCCCGAGCTTGCGGCGTTCCCCGTCGGCCACACCGCGTCCGAACGCGCGTAGGACCCGTTCGGTGAGGGAGTCGCCGAGCGAACGGCGGGCGAAGGTCACGCCGAGGTAGGTCTGCCCCTCTGCGTGGTTGACCGAGAGCAGGTGCCGTTGGGCGGCGACGAGGTGGTCGGACCAGGAGACGGCGCCCGGCACCCCGGGCAGTGGGTTGGCGGTGTGCGTGTCGATGGTGCGGGCCCACTCGTCGGCCGGGAACGGGCGGGTGGTGCGGCGTAGGTGCAGGCGGAATCCGGCGAGACCGGCGTACTGCTCGGAGATGGCCGACAGCAGCGCCTCCCGCTCGGCGTCGGGGCGGAACGCCCAGCGCACCTCGGGCAGCCAGTACCAGGCGGTCACGGTGTTGGGGGTGAAGGTCAGGTGTCCCGCGATCTCGGTGATGGCCAGCTCGATCGCCGGGTCGCGGTCGCCGAACCGGACCTTCGGCGCGCGCACCTGGACCGGCTTGGGTTGGCTGGCCGGTCGGCCCTTGCGGCGCCGTTCGGGCGGGTGCGGCCTGGTCGACGGCTCGTGCGCGGGCTCCCGGATGGCGGGGAGATTGGCCGGCTCCGGCGGGGCGGGTGCGCGGCGCTCCGGCTGCGCCGGTGCCACGGGCAGGCTGCGATCGGGTTCCGCCGGGTGCGCCGTATCGGCGGCCGGTCCGGCGTCGACCGCGGGCAGCGCGGCTCGGGCCGCAACCTCGGCCCGCCGGCCCGGTGGACCGGGTTCCGGCGTACGGCGGACGCTCGGCGACGTGGGCGGGCGGTCCGGCTCCCAGGCGGGTAGGCCCTGCGGCGCTTCCGGCTCCTCCGGCGAGTGTCCGTTGCCCGGGGCCGGCGGGTCGGCGGAGACGCGCGGCCGGGCCGGTCGGATGCCGGCGACGGAGTTGGGCGGCGCGGCGGCGAAGAGGTCGAGGAAGGGCGAGTCGATGTCGGGATGCTCGGGCGGAGTCTCCGTGCGGGCCGGCCTCGGCGGCGGCGCGGGTCGGCCGCGTGCGGGCTGGGGCGCCTGGAAGACGGCGACCGCGCCATGATCGGGGCTGGTCACGAGTTGGCTCTCGAACTCGGCGTCGTCGTCCGGGGTGAGGTAGTCGCGCGATCGCTCACCGTTACCGAGGGTGTCGGGGGGTGGCCCGGCCGGACGGGAAGAGCCCGGCGGAGGGGATCCGGTCATGCGATCGCCTCGCCGGAAACCATGATCAGTTCAGTGCCTTCGGTCATACCAGCTCCTCCCGGACCCGGATGCGGGTGGCGACAAGCCGGGGGTCACGCTGCTCGGTGGCCGGCTCGCGGGTGCGCCGCCAGTCGGTGAGTGCCGTGCGGATGACCATGCGCGCGGGTCGGTCGGGATCGACGTACCGGAAGATGAACGACGTCGTGACGATGGCCAGCGAGATCTCCCAGGCCGGGAAGAACTCGACGGTGAACGTGAACAGCCAGTGGATGAACATGTAGAACGGGACGAGCAGCATGAACACGCCGTACTGCGCGTACGGCAGGTGGACGGGAAGCGTGTAGCCGGGCGGCCCGAGGTAGACCAGGCGGGCCCGGTAGATGTCGTCGTCGGTGCGCAGCCGCATCTCGTGCTCCGCGCCCTATTTGAACATCAGATTGATCAGATAGTCACCGACGAAGAACAGCGTCGCCGCTCCGGCGATGAAGGCCAGACCCACGATGGCGATCGCGGAGCTGGTCAACACCTTCGAGATCTCGCCCCGGCTGGCGCGACCGATGAAGATGACGCCGAGCACGGCGAGCAGGATCGGTGCGACCTTGCTGGCGAGGAAGCTGACGACGCCTTCGGTGTTGAAGGTGGTGGGGGCTGGCGCCGATGGAGCGGCCAGCACGAGGGCGAGCGCGTTCGCGGCGTGCGTGGTACTGGTCCACGCTCCCTCGACGAGCGCTGTGGCGATCATTGGAAACCTCCCCGGTGCGCGGCCGGCGGAGCCGCGACACTGCAGTTGTCAAGCCGCGCGGTAACGCCGAGTCGGCGGCGATGCCGGATGACCCTGCGCTTCACATCCACCGCATTGGGTGATGTTTTCTGGGCGTTCCGTCCTACTTCAGCCCATCTCCTCAAGCTTCGACGTCTGAATGATTCGCAATTGCAAAGCGTACGGCGAGCCCGTGTTTCGAACAACCTAGGAGGAACGTCACGGTGCATCCCGTGACGGCATCGCTGCCCGTTTCATCGTACAGGCGTTCTAATCGGTGCTGCCACGCTGGGCATCCGGGCCGGTAGGTACCGTCTAGCCGTGAGTGATCTGCTGCGGTCGGCCCATCCGGTCGTGATGGGCGTCCTCAACGTCACGCCCGACTCCTTCTCGGACGGTGGGCGCTACGCCGGGCTCGACGCGGCCGTCGGCCACGGGATCGAGATGCACCGGCAGGGCGCCGACCTGGTCGACGTCGGAGGCGAATCCACGCGGCCCGGCGCCGGGCGGGTGGACCCGGAGACCGAGGCGCGTCGCGTCCTGCCGGTGATCCGCGAACTCGCCGCGGCCGGCGTACCGATGAGCATCGACACCACCCGGGCCAGTGTGGCGGCCGCCGCCCTGGCCGCCGGGGTGAGCGTCGTCAACGACGTCTCCGGTGGCCTCGCGGACCCGGACATGGGCAAGGTGGTCGCCGAGGCGGGCTGCCCGTGGGTGCTGATGCACTGGCGGGGGCACGCCGAGCGGATGCAGGATCTCGCGACCTACCGCGATGTGGTCGCGGAGGTCCGCGACGAGCTGCGGCAGCGGGTCGACGAGGCGCTCGCGGCCGGCGTGGCCGCGGACCGCATCGTGATCGATCCGGGGCTCGGCTTCGCCAAGCGGGCCGAGCACAACCTGCAGCTCACCGCCCGCCTGCCCGAGTTGCTCGCCCTGGGTTATCCGCTGCTCTTCGCGGCGAGCCGGAAGTCCTATCTAGGATCGTTGCTCCGGGGGGCGGACGGCACGGCACGACCGGTCGGCGAGCGCGACGCCGCCACCATCGCCACCAGCGTGCTCGCCGTGGCGGCCGGGTCCTGGGGGGTACGGGTGCACGATGTGCGGGGCACGGCCGACGCGCTCGCCGTATGGGCGGCGAGCGGGCGGCCACGGCTGGCGGCGGAGGGGGCGGCGTGACGACGGACCGGATCGCCTTGACGGGGTTGCGGGCCCATGGCCGGCACGGGGTGCACGACTTCGAACGCGCGCAGGGCCAGGACTTCGTGGTCGATGTGGTGCTCGAGCTCGATCTGGGGCCGGCGGCGCGCTCCGACGATGTCGCCGACACGGTGCACTACGGCGAGTTGGCCGAGAGTCTGGTCGCCATCGTCACCGGCGAGCCGGTCAATTTGATCGAGACCCTCGCCGAGCGCCTCGCCGCCGCATGCCTCGCCGATCAACGGGTCCGGAGCGCCACCGTGACCGTCCACAAGCCGCAGGCTCCCATTCCGCACGAGTTCGCCGACGTCGCGGTGATCGTCACGCGGACGCGCTCATGACCCAGGCCGTGCTGACGTTGGGGAGCAACCTGGGCGATCGGCTCGGTCACCTGCAGGCGGCGGTGCGCGCCCTCGATGACGCCCTGCTGGTGGCGTCGGAGGTGTACGAGACCCCACCGTGGGGTGACAGCGACCAACCGGCGTATCTGAACGCGGTGCTCCTCGTCCACGACCCGGCGGCGGGCCCCCGCGACTGGCTCGACCGCGCCCGCACGATCGAGGACGCGGCGGGACGGGTGCGGGATCCGGAGCGGCGGTTCGGCCCGCGCAGCCTGGACGTGGACGTGATCGCCGTCTGGGACGACGACGGTCGGCCGGTGCTGAGCGAGGATCCCGAGTTGACGCTTCCCCATCCGCGGGCCCACCAGCGGGCGTTCGTCCTGCGACCGTGGGCCGACATCCAGCCGTACGCGGAGTTGCCGGGGCACGGCCGGCTCGCCGAACTGCTTGCCGCGGAACCGGCGGCGACCGACGTTCTCGACCTGCGCCCGCGTGGCGATCTGCCGCTAAAGTCGACCTCGTGAGCGTGCGAATGATCCGGCGCGACGGGGCGGCGGCGTGAGCGAGCCGGAGACCCCACCACGGCGGTCACCACCCCCGCCGCCTTCGGTGGGCCCGACCCGCCCGGCCACTCTTGTCGTGTCCGCCCTCGCCGCGGCCGCCGTGGCGTGGCTGCTGGTCACCAGCTACTACACCGTGTTCCCGCCGCTTCCCTGGCTACCGACAGTTACCCTGATGGGGCTCGCCGTGTTGGAGGCGTACGCCGCCGTCAATACGCGGGCGCGGGTGGAGCGCCGACCCGGCCGTGACCCGGTGGATCCGCTCGCCGTGGCCCGCTTCGTCGTGCTGGCGAAGGCGTCGTCCCTGGTGGGCGCCATCTTCGCCGGTTTCTACGCCGGACTGTTGGTCTGGCTGGTGATCGAGGCCACCAACGCGGCGTCGAACGACATTCCCGCGACGGCCAGCGGGCTGATCGCGTCGTTGGCACTGGTGGGCGCCGCCCTGTGGCTCGAGCGCTCCTGCCGTGTGCCGCAGCGCCCGGACGACGAGAACAAGGGGCCGGACGAACCGGTCCAATAACGGGGGAAGGCGGCTTTCCGTGATGGATACGGGGGGTGACGGCCGTACCTCCGCGCGGGTACGGTGCGTCGGACCGGCTCGGGCCACCTCGTGCGACTGCGGCAGCGCGCAGGTCGGCTGAACGACCACAGGAGGCGCGCGACATGGCGTACGACGACTCGACGTACCGGCGGCCCGACGCTGGCACGGATTCCGTCGGCACCGGATCCCGCTTCGACGACGACGCGAGCTATCGCGCCGATACGGACTTCCGCTCCGCCGCGTCCGGATACCAGACCGGCGGTTTCGCCTCGGGTGATTTCGTCGACCCGGACCCGATGGGGCCGCCGCAGCGGCGACCCGTCTCGCCGGCCACGCTCGACGATGTCTTCGACGACCCGGCGCACGGTGAGCGGGGCCGCGACCGCATGGCGGTGCACATCCTCTGGGAGGTGGTGCTGCTCGCCGCCGCGGCCGGGCTGGCCTACCTGCTCTACCGGGACTATCCCGCCGCCGTGCACCGGCCAGCACTGGACTCGTTGCTGGTGTACGCCACCGGTCTCGGCCTGCTCGCCCTCGGCGCGGGGCTGACGCTGCGCAGCGGCGCGCCCAACCTGGCGATCGGTCCGGTGGCGATAGCGGCGGCGCTGCACTTCGCGGAGAACGGGGACCGCGGCGTTCTGGCCGCCGTTCTGGTGTCGGCCGGCGCGGCCGCCGTGCTCGGGTTGGTCGTGGCCGTGCTCGCGGTCGGTTTCCACGTGCCGGGCTGGGCGGCCAGCCTCGCCGCCGCGCTCGCGGTGATCGTCTTCATCCAGCAGCGCCCGGCGCCGGTCGACCTGCAGGGACAATACGACCCGGCCCGGCATGCTCTCTACCTCTTCGGCGGTTTCGTGACGCTGGCGCTGGTCGGCGCCGCGTTCGGGTCGATCAAGGCGATCCGCCGTGCGGTCGGGCGCTTCCGCCCGGTCGGCGACCCGGCCGAGCGTCGCGGAAACCTCGCCGTGGCGTTGACCGGCGGCTCGATCGTCGTCTCGATGATCTTCGCGGCGGTCGCCGGCGTGCTCCTGGCGTCCAGTACCACCGCCCCGGTGACCCCGTCGCCCGGGATCGAGTGGACCGGGCTCGGCCTGGGGATCGCGCTTCTCGCCGGCACGAGCGCCTTCGGCCGGCGCGGCGGCGTCGCCGGCACGGTGCTGGCGGTCGCGCTGCTCACGCTCTTCATCACCTACGCCGACCTGCGTGGTTGGAACATCTCGCTGTACGCCGTCGCGGCCGCTGCGGTGGCCGGCGGGTTGTTGGTGACCCGGCTGGTCGAGTCGTTCGGCCGGCCGCCTCTGACCAGCGATAACGACCTGGAGTGGGAGAGCGACGTGCCGGCGCCGGCCTGGACCTCGTCCGGCCCCGCGCAGCGCGAGTCCTGGTCGTCGGCGCTGCCGGCGCAGCCGACGGAGGGGCGGACGGACGCCTGGGACGGTGACCGCTGGGGCGGCGGGGGCCGCTGACCCGTTGTTGTCTTGCCGTGCCCGGGCGGGGTCCGGCGGCTACGCTCGGCGCTATGACCGAATCGACAGCAGGAGGCGGACCGGGCCTTTCCCTCGCGGAGTTGGATGCCCTGTCCACAGAGGAGTTGCGCCAGCGCGCCTTCGATCTCGCTCGCGAGCGTCGCGACCTGCGCTTCTTCTGGTCCGTCGTGCAGCACCTGCCGAATGCCGACGAGGCCGAGGTGCTGGACGGGTCGCCCAACAGCGTCGGGCCGACGATCGACGAGGCGTCCGCGCTGTGGCGGGAGTTCACGGGCCATGAGGGGTACGCCGAGACCGAGCCCCTGCTCCGGGCCGCTTTCATCGACTATCTGCTGAGGCACTGACCCGGCGCGGTCCCCGGCATCGCCGCTTTCCGCCAATCCACACACATTCACGTTTATCGGTCAGCCGGGTTTGGTCCGCGGATTTCCTTGGGAAATAGGCGATCCATGGCTCTCACCAACCGCTACAAGACCGCAACGGGTGCGGGTACGTTGGCCGCGCTCATCCTGGTCCTGGTCTTCGGCAGCCCCTGGTATGTCGACTGGGCCCGGGACAACACCGACGAAGCCACCGCGGGTGGCTGGTTCCTGCGGCTGCTGGCCTGGCCGACCTGGCGCTTCGACTCGAGCGACTCGGTGCAGGACATCATCGCCGCCGACCTCAAGGCGATCCTGGTGGTCGCCCTCACCGCCCTCTTCCTCTATCTGCTGCCCGGCTCGCAACTGGCCCGGGCGCGCGGGACGCTCAGCCAGTTCTTCGCCGGCTGGGGGTCGTACGTGTTCGCCGGGGCATTCGCGGCGCTGCTCACCGCGGTGATCCAGTCGAACCCGTCGCTGCTCGGCGCCTTCCAGGCCGCGGGAGCCGGCGCCGGGTACGGCCTCTTCGCCGGCTGGATCATCGGCCTCGCCACCCTCGGTGGCTCGCGGGGCCGGGCGTAAGCCGGTCGGCGAGCCACCGGCAGCAGGACGTGACTCCCCGCAGGACGCGTGGCCGAGCCTTACCCCCCGGGGCTCGGCCGCGCGTCGTCCGCGTCGCGCCGCGTCACCGGGTCCGCGGGGTAGTCGATGCTGAGAATCCGGTGCCGGCTGATCAGGCCCACACACTGATGGTTGTCACCGATCACCCGCGCGTAGTCGGCGTTGGCGGTGAGCATTCTGGCGAGCGCGTCGTAGAGCGACGACCCGAGCGGCACCTCGGGAAAGCCGTCGACCTCGGGCGTCTCGGCGGGGGATGCCAGCATCTCCCGCGTCAGGGGGATGACGGCGAGGCGCCGGATCGCCCGGTCGGCCCCGACGAACTCGCGGACGAAGGGCGAGGCCGGTTGCCCGAGCAGGGTCGCCGGATCCGCGTACTGCTCCAGCTTGCCCCCCTGCGAGAGGATCGCGATCCGGTCACCCATCCGGACCGCCTCGTCGAGGTCGTGGGTGACCAGCACGACGGTCTTGCGGACCTCCGCCTGCAACCGCAGGAACTCCTCCTGCAGGCGGGTGCGGGCGATCGGGTCCACCGCGGAGAACGGTTCGTCCATCAGCAGCACCACCGGGTCGGCGGCGAGGGCGCGGGCGACGCCCACGCGCTGCCGCTGGCCACCGGAGAGCTCCTGGGGATAGCGCCGGGCGAACCGGCCGGGATCGAGGCCGACGAGGTCGAGCAGTTCGTCCGCGCGGGCCCGGATCCGCTCCCGTGACCAGCCGAGCAGGCGCGGAACGGTGCCGACGTTGGCCCGGATCGTCTGGTGCGGGAAGAGCCCGACGTTCTGGATCACGTATCCGATGCGGCGCCGCAGCTGCACGGGGTCGGCGCGGGTGACGTCCTCACCGTCGAGCAGAATCCGTCCCGCGGTCGGCTCGACGAGCCGGTTGATCATCCGTAGCACGGTCGACTTGCCACAGCCCGAGGGGCCGATGAGGACGACCAGTTCGCCGGCGTCCACCTGGAGGCTCAGGTCGCCGACCGCGACCGTGCCGTCCGGATACTCCTTGCGGATCCCCTCCAGCTCGATCGACGCGGCACTGGTCGGCACAGCCGTCTGCGGCGCCGCGGAGCCGGCACCCGGGGTAACGTCCACGTATGTCCTTCCGCCTGATCTACCGGGAAGACCCGGGCAATCCGTGGTTCTCCTGGCAGTACGTGCGGGACAACTCTGACACGATCGTGGCAGCACTGCGGGAGCACGCGACTCTCACCGTGCAGGCGGTGGTGATCGCCGCGCTGCTGGCGATGCCGCTCGCCGTACTGGCGTACTGGTTCCGCTCCCTCACCGGGCCGATTCTCGCATTGTCCGGTGTGCTCTACACGATTCCGTCCCTGGCCCTCTTCGCCTTCATCGCCCCCTACCTGGGCCTCGGCACCAGCACCGTGTTGATCGGCCTGGTGCTCTACGCGTTGCTGCTGATCATCCGAAACGTGCTCGCCGGCCTCAACCAGATCCCGGCCGAGGTGCACGACGCCGCACAGGGCATGGGGTACGGCAGATGGGGCCGGTTGCTCCGGATCGACCTGCCGCTGGCGCTGCCGGGCATCCTGACCGGGCTGCGGCTGGCCACGGTCTCCACGGTCGCACTGGTGACGGTGGGGGTCCTGGTCGGCCACGGCGGCCTGGGTCAGCTCATCCTCGGGGGCTTCCGCAACAACACCTACCGCGCGGAGATCGTCACCGGCGCCGTGTTGAGCGTTGCGCTCGCCCTCGTGCTGGACCTGCTGCTGGCTACTGCCGGTCGGCTGCTCACTCCCTGGACGCGTCGGAGCGCGTCCTGATGAACGGCACCCCCGTGGCCCGGAGGTCGGCGACGTGAACCCGGTCCAGCAGGCCGTCCAGTGGCTGAACGACCCCCTCAACTGGACCATTCCGGGCGGGATTCTCGACCGCCTCGGCGAGCATCTGACGATCTCGGCGGCGGCCGTCGTGCTCGGCTGCCTGGTCGCCTGGCCGGTCGGTCTCTTCCTGGGGCACACCGGCCGGGGCGGCAGTGTCGTGGTGCTGATCTCCAACCTCACGCTGGCGATACCGACGATCGCGCTGCTGACCATCCTGCCGCTGACCTTTCTCGGCTTCGGCCAGAAACCGGTGATCATCGCACTGGCCGTCTTCGCGGTCCCGCCGCTGCTCGCCAACGCCTATACCGGGCTCCGCGAGGTCGATCCCGAGGCGCGGGACGCGGCGCGGGGCATGGGCCTCTCCGGTGGCCAGCTGCTGCGTCGGGTCGAGCTGCCGCTGGCGGTCCCCTACCTGGCGGCGGGGTTCCGCACCGCCGCCGTGCAGGTGGTCGCCACCGCCGCGCTGGCGTCCTTCGTCAACGGCGGAGGCCTGGGGCAGATCATCAGCGCCGGATTCGGGCTCGGCATGTCGGTGGGCGGCGGGCAGATCCTGGCGGGAGGCGTCCTGGTCGCGCTCCTGGCGCTCGCGGTCGAAGGGATTCTGGCGGTCGTGGAGCGCATCGTCACGCCGCGGCCGCTGCGTCGCACCCGGCGCCTCGCCGATCGGCGGGCCGCGGCGGTCGGCGAGGCGTGATCGTGCCGGCGGCAGCCGGGAAAAACCTGGCAGGAGTGACGATTCGATGACAACTCGGCCCCGAAGTTGTCGGAGTCGACGTTGAAGATGTTGGGTGAAAGTCGCGGGCGGCTGGGAAATATGCGCTCGTCGGACACGCGGCCGGCCATCGTGGTCGCGCCGGGACACGGAAGGCGGGCATTCATGCGCGCAGGTTCACGTCTTGCTCTGGTCGCCGTCGGCGCAGTCGCCGCGGCGACCGTGCTCGCGGGGTGCGGCAACGCCGGCTCCTCCGGCACGAAGGCGCCGGCCGGCGCGGCATCGGGCGCCGGGTGTGCTCCCGTTGCCGGCAACCGGTTGGTCGTCCTCGACGACGACAAGAAACTTCAGAACAGCGACAACGTGGTGCCGGCGGTCAACGCGAAGGCGGCCAAGCCGGAGCTGATCGCCGCGCTGGACAAGGTCTCCGCCGCGCTCGACACCCCCAAGCTGATCGCGCTCAACAAGGCGGTCGACGTCGACCGCAAGACGCCCAAGGTGACCGCGGAGGAGTTCGCGGCGAGCGCCAAGCTCACCGACGGCATCAGCCGGGGGACCGGCGGCAAGATCATCGTCGGGGCCGCGAACTTCAGCGAGAACCAGACCCTCGGCGAGCTCTACCGGGTCGCGCTCACCGCCGCCGGCTACGAGGTGACGGTGCAGCAGATCGGCAACCGCGAGCTGTACGAGCCGGCGCTGGAGAAGGGCGAGATCCAGGTGGTGCCGGAGTACGCGGCCACCCTGGCCGACTTCCTCAACCCCAAGGTCAACGGGGCCAGCGCGCCGGCGATCTCGGCTCCGGAGATCGACAAGACCATGTCCGGTCTCAAGACGGTGGGCGACAAGGTCGGCATCACGTTCGGCAAGGCGTCGGCGGCGCAGGACCAGAACTCCTTCGCCGTGACGAAGGAGTTCGCTGACAAGTACGCGCTGCGGACGCTGTCGGACCTGGCCAGCAAGTGCTCGGGCTCCGCGACCGTGCTCGCCGGGCCGCCGGAGTGCCCGCAGCGCCCGATGTGCCAGGCCGGGCTCGTCCGGGTCTACAACTTCAACGCCGGCTCCTTCAGCTCGCTGGACGCGGGTGGCCCGCAGAGCAAGTCCGCGCTGCGGACCGGTGCGGCCAGCGTCGCCCTCGTCCTCTCCTCGGACGGGGAGCTGGCGACCGGCTGAGCGTGCCGTGCAGGCCGGGGAGCCGGCGCCGCGATCGTGGCGCCGGCTCCTTCGTTGTCGGGCCGGAATCGTGGCTGATCCAGATCCTCGCGTTTTATGGTGGTCCGCCGTGTCGCCATCGCTGGTGGTCATGCGGGTGTGCGTGAACGGGCCGGCGTCGGAGGCCGTTCATGGTCGGTCTTCGCCCATTCCGCTCGACCGCAACTCTCGGTAGGCTCCACAGCCATGTCAGCCCCGGAGGCCTCAGCGGACAGTCGCCGCCGATCGCTGCTCATGGTGCTCTTCTGGGTCGGGGTCGGACTGGCTCCGCTAGCAGCGCTGTTGCTGCTTCTGGGGCAGGGTGGCGGTCCACTGCGGATAGCCGTCGTGCTCGCTGTGCTGGCCGTCGTCCTCATCGGAATCTCCATTACTCTCCGTGGTGATGCTGAGACTGTCCGTCTCGACATGGAAGAGGCCCTGCTGGACGAGATCGACACGTTGCGCGAAGACCTGCGCAACGACATCGCCACCGCCGCGCGCGCCACCCATCGCGCCTTCGGGGAGAAGCTCCAGGTGGTGCAGGACAACGTGGAGGCGTTGCGCGGACAGATCCAGGCCGGCCGGGTCGAGACTCACCGCGGCGGCCAGGAGCGCACCAGCTATGGCGGCGGGGGTTACGACCGCGGGGGTTACGACCAGAGCGCGCCTGCCGCACCGCCCTCCACGGCACCGAACCCGGCCACCGCCCAATCCGCGCCCGTCGGGCATTACGCCGCGGCCTCCGGCCCCCAGGGCATGGTCGGTGGCCACCAGCAGCCGGCGCCGGCCCCGACGGGCGGCCGGGCCGGCGTCCCGCCGGCCGGCGCGATCCCCATGCAGCGGCCGCCCGTCTCGGGTGGCCTTGTCCGGCACACCGAGACCGTTCAGGTCACCACCCGCCACACGGTCGTCGACCCGCACGCGGAGGCCCACGGCGCGGGCAACGTCTACGGCAGTGGCGTCTACGGCGGGCATGCAGCGGAGCCGCCCGGCGGCGGACGCGGCGAGTGGGCGACTCCGAGCCCGCAACGGGGCCGGCGCGCCGCCGAGGACGACGAGGACCCGTGGGGCGACCAACTGCGGCCGGAGCCACGGGGCGGTGACGGACGACGGTCGCGGTCGTACGACGACGACGGCCCGGCGGACGACGAGCGCTGGTCCGGTATGCGGGCCGGCGACCGGTGGGCGAGCGTCCGCAGCGACGAGCGCGGTCGCGAGGTCCGGGTCGGGGAGCGGCGCGCGGCCGTGCACGCCGACGAGTCCGGCGCCGAGATGCGCATCGAGGACCGCTGGGCGGCGGTGCGCCGCGAGGAACCCCGTCGCGAGGCTGGCTGGCGTGATGGCGGCGGCCGCGACGACGGTTGGGGCGACGGGCCGGGTTCGCGCGACGGCGGCCGCGACCCCCGCGATGACGCGGCCGGCGACGGGGGCTGGGGCCGCCGGGGCGGACAGGCCGCGCTGCCCGCCGGTGGGATCGAGCAGCCGGCGTCCTGGGGCGGCCAGGATTGGGTCGAGCCGGAGCGGGAGCCGGTGCGCCGCGGTCGGCGCTCGCGCGACGACGAGGTGTACGGCTATCCGCCCCCGGATGACGCGCCGCGCGCCGGACGCGGCCCGCGGATGGACTACGAGTACTCCGACGACCGCTGGCGCTGATCAACGGGGCGCCGCGACGACGCGCGTCCCGGCGGCACGGGCGCGGGTTACTTGTCGATGTCGCCGACGACGAAGAACATCGAGCCGAGGATCGCGACCAGATCCGGCACCAGGCAACCCGGGATCAGCGTCGACAGCGCCTGGACGTTGGCGTACGAGGCGGTGCGCAGCTTGAGCCGCCACGGCGTCTTCTCGCCGCGCGACACGAGGTAGTAGCCGTTGATGCCGAGCGGGTTCTCCGTCCAGGCGTACGTGTGCCCCTCGGGGGCCTTGACGACCTTGGGCAGCCGGACGTTGACCGGCCCGGTGATCTGGTCGACCCGGTCGAGGCACTCCTGTGCGAGATCCAGGGAGACGTACACCTGGTCGAGCAGGACCTCGAACCGCGCGTGACAGTCGCCGGCCGAGCGGGTCACGACGGGCACGTTGAGCGAGCCGTACGCGAGGTAGGGGTCGTCGCGGCGTAGGTCGAAGTCGAGGCCGGACGCGCGCGCGACCGGGCCGGAGGCGCCGAATGCGGCGGCCTGTTCGGCCGAGAGCACCCCGACGCCGACGGTCCGGGCGAGGAAGATCTCGTTGCGCCGGATCAGGTTGTCGAGGTCGGGTAGACGTCGGCGGACCTGGTCGATCGCTTCCCGGGCCCGCCGTGTCCACCCGGCCGGGACCTCGTCCTTGAGCCCGCCGACCCGGTTGAACATGTAGTGGATCCGCCCGCCGGAGACCTCTTCCATGACGGCCTGCAGCGTCTCCCGCTCACGGAACGCGTAGAAGACCGGCGTGATCGCGCCGATCTCCAACGGGTAGGACCCGAGGAACATCAGGTGGTTGAGCACCCGGTTGAGCTCGGCCAGGGCGGTGCGCAGCCAGATGGCCCGCTCCGGCACCTCGATGCCCATGAGTCGTTCGACCGCGAGCACCACGCCGAGTTCGCTGGAGAAGGCAGAGAGCCAGTCGTGGCGGTTGGCCAGCACGATGATCTGGCGGTAGTCCCGTACCTCGAAGAGTTTCTCGGCCCCCCGGTGCATGTAGCCGATGATCGGCTCGCAGGCCACCACGCGTTCCCCGTCGAGGACCAGCTTGAGTCGGAGCACGCCGTGCGTGGAGGGATGCTGCGGGCCGATGTTGAGCACCATGTCCGCCGTGTCGAGGCCTGCGCCGGTGCCGACGGTCAGCTCGCGCAGGGGGCTGGTCTCCGTGGTCATGCTCAGCATCGTGCCACGCCTGCCGCGTGGTGGTGGTCGAGCAGTTCGCCGAGGTCGCCGCCGACCGGTTGCAGCAGCCACCAGTGCCCGCCGAGGCCGGCCGGGTCGGTGAGCTCGGCCGCGGCGCCGGCGGTGGCGAGCGCCCGCACGTAGCCGGCCGGATCGGTGGAGGCGAGCGCCAGCGGTGGTCGACGGCCGTCGACCCCGAGCGCGTGCAGCGCCTCCCGCTGGGTCAGCAGGGTGTACGGCAGGCCGCGGGCCCTCGAGCCGGCGGCGGCGGAGGCGTCGATGGCGACGTGCGCGGTCACGTCGCAGCTGCCGTCCGGCACGGGGGCCACCTGGCGTCCGTGCCGGTATCCGGTGAGGGTGCCGCCCGGCGGCCGGCCCGCGCGTACGTGCCCGTAGTCCACCGTGAGCGCCAGCCCGCGCCGCAGCGACGCGACCGCGCCGGACCAGGCTTCATCGCGCGCGCGCCCGATCTCCACCCGATCTTCCGGGGCGGCCGGCCACCACTCGCGCAGCCAGGCGGCGTCCGGCGCGTCCAGCGGCTGCCCCGGTGTCTCGTCGCCGGTGTCCGGGTCGACCATGAGGTAGCGACCGTCGGTCGATACGTCGAGCGGGACGTTGTCGAGCCACTCCGTGGCGATCAGCAGGCCGGTCACGTCGGTCGGCGGGGTGGCGCGCCACCCGATCGCGGGCGGCAGTTCGTCCGGCCGGGGCGCGAGTTCGACGGCGGTCGGGCGGAGCCGTTCGGAGAGGGCCGGTGGGGCGAGTTCGGTGAGGCGGACGAGGAGTTCGCCGCGACCGGCGCCGATGTCGACGACGTCGAGCCGCTCGGGGGTGTCGAGCGCGGTGTCGAGCCGGTGGAGCAGGCGCAGCAGGGCGACCGCGAAGAGCGGGGAGGCGTGCACGCTGGTCCGGAAGTGACCCGCCGGCCCGCGGTCGTTCCGGCCGTGACCGGGCGTGACGAAGAACCCGCCGGGCCCGTACAGCGCGTCTCTCATCGCGTCCCGCCAGCGAACGGCCACGGCGCGTCAACCCCCTCTCGTGATCTTGGAAAATTCCGCATTTCAGCCAAGATCGTTTTCCTCGTCGGCGGCGGGTGAAGGTTTTCACACATCCTTGTCCCCTGTCTGTAACGGCGGCGCATACTGGCGGGCGACCGGTACCACATCTCGAGGACTGGATCACGCCATGAGCGCACCGTCGCGCGAGCGCCCGGACCTTCCCGCCCGGAGCGCCGCGCCTGAGGCCGCCGCCGGCTCCGCCGGAAACGCCCGCCCCTTTTCTTCCCTGACTATCGGTGTCATCGGCGCCGGTCGGGTCGGTGCCGTGCTCGGCGCCGCCCTCGCCCGCGCCGGTCACCGGGTGGTCGCCGCCTCCGGCGTCTCCGCCGCCGCGAAGGGGCGGATCGCCCGCCTGCTGCCCGGTGCCGCCAACCTCCCGGCCGACGAGGTCGCCCGCGCCGCCGCCGACGTGCTGATCATCGCCGTACCCGACGACGCGCTCGCCGCGGTGGTCGCCGGGCTCGCCGACACCGGCGCGCTGCGACCGGGTCAGGTCGTCGCGCACACGTCCGGCGCCCACGGTCTCGCCATCCTGGCGCCCGCCGTCGACGCCGGCGCCAGCCCACTCGCCCTGCACCCGGCCATGACCTTCACCGGCGAGGTGGAGGATCTGGACCGGCTCGCCGGCATCTCGTACGGGGTGGCCGCGCCGGCCGGGCTCCGGCCGCTCGCCGAACGGCTGGTGGCCGAGTTGGGCGGCAGCCCGGAATGGATCGCCGAGGCGGACCGGCCGCTCTACCATGCCGCCCTCGTGCACGGGGCGAACCACCTGGTCACGCTCTTGAACGAGGCGCTGGACCGGCTCCGGGACGCCGGAGTCGGGAACCCCGAGAAGGTGCTCGGCCCGCTGGTGCGCGCTTCTCTGGAGAACACGCTGCGGCTCGGTGACGCCGCGCTGACCGGTCCCGTGTCGCGGGGCGACGCCGGCACCGTCGCGCGCCACCTCGACCGGCTCGCGGACTCCGCGCCCGAGTCGGTGCCCAGCTACCTGGCCCTGGCCCGGCGCACCGCCGACCGGGCGATCGCCGGCGGTCGGCTGCGTCCGGTGGACGCCGAGTCGCTGCTCGACGTGCTGGCGACCGGGCATGCGGAGCCGGCGGAGCGGGAGACGGCCGCATGACCATCCAAGATCGCGGCGATCAGGGAGGCTTCTCGGTGACTCGCCGGGCGGACACGGAACCGGCCCCTGATCACGGGGATCTCGCCGTGGTGCGGACGCGGCCCGACCTTGCTGCCGCGCGCGACGCGATGATCGGCACCGTGGCGGTCGTGATGACCATGGGCGCGCTGCACGAGGGGCACGCGACGCTGCTGCGCGCCGCCCGCGAGAGCGCCGACCACGTCATCGTGACGATCTTCGTGAACCCTCTGCAGTTCGGCCCGAACGAGGACTTCGACCGGTATCCGCGCACCTTCGACGCCGATTTCGAACTCTGCCGGCGCGCCGGCGTGGACCTGGTGTTCGCGCCGAGTCCGGCCGAGATCTATCCGGCGGGCGAGCCCGCGGTACGGGTCAACCCGGGCCCGCTGGGCGAGCGGTTGGAGGGGTCCAGCCGCCCCGGCTTCTTCCACGGTGTGCTCACCGTGGTACTCAAATTCCTCCAGCTCACCCGCCCCGATCTCGCGTTCTTCGGAGAGAAGGACTACCAGCAGCTCGCGTTGATCCGGCTGATGGCGCGCGACCTGGAGGTGCCGGTGCGGATCGTCGGCGTGCCCACCGTGCGCGAATCGGACGGACTGGCCCTGTCGAGCCGGAACCGGTACCTGTCGGCGCCCGAGCGGCAGGCGGCGCTCAGCCTGTCGGCGGCGCTTCGGGCGGCTGCGGACGCGGCCGCGCGTGGGCTCGGCGGCGACGCGGCAATAGCGGCGGGCCGCGCGGTGTTCCAGGAGCGGGAAGGGGCGGAGTTGGACTACCTCGTCCTGACCGATCCCGACCTCGGGCCGGCTCCCGAATCCGGCGCGGCCCGCATCCTGGTGGCCGCCCGGGTCGGGGCGACCCGGCTGATCGACAACGCGCCGGCGCACCTGGCTCCCACCGCACCGGCCAACTGACCGCGCACCGCCCCAACGTCGATCAAGGAGAACGCACGCGGAATCGTGTGCATCAGCCCTTGATCGGCGACAAACTCCGTGACCGACGGGAAGGGATCCCGATGTTCCGCACCATGCTCAAGTCCAAGATTCATCGGGCCACCGTGACCCAGGCCGATCTGCACTACGTCGGATCGGTCACCGTCGACCGGGACCTCCTCGACGCCGCGGACCTCATCCCCGGCGAACAGGTGGCCATCGTCGACGTCACCAACGGCGCCCGGCTGGAGACGTACGTCATCCCCGGCGAGCGGGGCAGCGGCGTGATCGGGATCAACGGTGCGGCCGCGCACCTGGTGAAGCCGGGCGATCTTGTGATCCTCATCTCGTACGGGCAGATGGACGACGCCGAGGCGCGCGTCTACGAGCCGCGGGTCGTGCACGTCGACGCGGCCAACCGGGTGATCCAACTCGATGGCGACCCGGCGGGCGTGGCGCCCGGGATGGCGGGGGAGCTGCGCCGCGGTGATCGGAGCGAGGCCGCCTGAGGCGTGACACAGGCGGGCGAGCCGACCCCGTAGAGTCACCGGCCGCGTGCCGTATGCTCGGCCATCCGGACTGCCGGTGCCCCTGGGGAGGGACGCGATGCGTCGTTGGTTGGCCACTGTGGCGTTGGGCGGGGCCGTCGCCCTGCTCCTCACGAGCTGCGGGAAGCCGGCCGGGGTCGACGGTCTGCTGATCGACGACTGGGGCCAGATCCCGCGGCCGGCGTCGTTCACCCCGCCGGCGGGCACCTGCTACGCCGCGGACTTCGCCGACACCGCCTACCTGTCGGCCTTCGAGCCGGTCGACTGCGCGACCAGCCACCGCGTCGAGACGGTCCACGTCGGAACGTTCGGGTCACAGAGCGCCGACCGGGCGACCCCGCCGCCGCCCGGTTCGCCCGAGCTCCGCGCCGCCTACGCCGAGTGCGATGCCAAGACCAAGGAGTACGTGGGCGGCGCATGGCGCGGCGCGCGCCTCTGGCTGGGCGTGGCGCTCCCGTCCACGCCGGCGTGGACGGGCGGGTCGCGCTGGTTCCGTTGCGACGTCACGGAGCTCACCAACGTCGAGGACAACGGCGACACCGCGACCCGTACGTCCGAGCTGCGTGACGCGCTGAAGAAGTCCTCCCCGCTGAGTCTCGGCTGTTACGCCATCAAGCTCGCGAAGGACGACTCGATCGACACGATGCCGGCGGCGAACTGCGCCAAGCCGCACAACGGTGAGTTCGCCGGGGTGTGGACCGCACCGGACATCGCCTACCCGACGAAGGACGCGGACTGGAGCCGGTTCCACGACGAGTGCCGCAAGGTCATCGCCAGGTACGTGGGCCTGCCCAACGACAGCAACCTCAAGTACCGCACCGGGGTGATCTCGCTCCCCGGCGGCAGTGGTGACTGGAAGGCCGGCAACCGCGGCGTGCGCTGTTACCTGTGGCTCAGCGGCCGGACGGTGACCAAGTCGCTCAAGGGCGCGGGCGCCGACGCACTGCCGATCCAGTACGAGTAGGAGGACCCGCGTCGACAGCGGGCGCGCCAGGCCGCCCCCGGCCGTCGCCCCGCTGTCGGGGCGCGGTTGACTGTCCGGATGCACCTGCGGAGACCTGACCTGCCCGCGCTGCCCCGCCGGCTGGCCGCGCCGGAGCCCGGTTGGGTCGAGACCACCGACGTGGTGGTCGTCGGATCCGGCATCGCCGGGCTCACGGCCGCGCTGCACCTGCGCGAGGCGGGCCTGCACGTCACCGTCGTCACGAAGGTCAACATTGACGACGGCTCGACCCGGTGGGCGCAGGGCGGGATCGCCGCGGTGCTGGATCCGGTGGACTCGGCGGACGCGCACGCCGCGGACACCGAGATCGCCGGTGTGGGGCTGTGCGACCCGGTCGCGGTGCGTGCCCTGGTCCGGGAGGGACCGACCCGGTTGCGTGAGCTGATGCGGCTCGGCGCCGAATTCGACCGCAACGCCGACGGCTCGCTGATGCTCACCCGCGAAGGCGGCCACCGGGCCAACCGGATCGTGCACGCGGGGGGCGACGCCACCGGTGCCGAGGTGCAGCGGGCACTGCACGCCGCCGTCCGGCGCGACCCGTGGATCCGGCTGGTCGAGCACGCGCTCGTGCTCGACCTGCTGCGCAGCCGCGACGGCGACGGTGGCCGCGCGTGCGGGGTGACGCTGCATGTGCTCGGCGAGGGGACCGAGGACGGGGTGGGGGCGATCCTGGCCCGCGCGGTCGTCCTCGCGACGGGCGGCATGGGGCAGATCTTCGCCTCGACCACCAACCCGGCCGTCTCAAAGGGCGACGGTGTCGCCCTCGCGCTGCGGGCCGGCGCCGTCGTGACCGATCTCGAATTCGTCCAGTTCCATCCGACCGCCCTGGTGATGCCGTCGGGCGGCGGCGCGGCCCGCGCCCAGCAGCCGCTGGTCTCCGAGGCGCTGCGGGGTGAGGGCGCCCATCTGGTCGACGGCGACGGGAAACGGTTCATGCTCGGCCAGCACCCGCTGGCCGAATTGGCGCCGCGGGACGTCGTCGCCAAGGGCATCCACCGGGTCATGCTCGCCGAGGGCGCCGACCACGTCTACCTGGATGCCCGGCACCTCGGCGGTGACTTCCTGGAGCAGCGCTTCCCGACCATCGTGGCCTCGTGCCGCGCCGCCGGCATCGACCCGGTCTCCGATCCGATCCCGGTGGCGCCGGCCGCGCACTACGCCTCCGGCGGCGTCCGGACGGACCTGCACGGCCGCACCTCCATCCCCGGCCTGTACGCCTGCGGCGAGGTCGCCTGCACGGGGGTCCACGGGGCGAACCGGCTGGCCAGCAACTCGCTGCTCGAAGGGCTCGTCTTCTCCCGCCGCCTCGCGGACGACATCGCGAAGGGTCTGCCGGCGCAGGCCGAACCGGAGTCCGCCGGCGGCGCCCGGGAGGGCTGGGCGGTCGAGCCGGAGACCCGTGCCGGACTGCAGCGGGCGATGACCCGGGGAGCGGGCGTGCTGCGGTCGGCGGAGTCGCTGGAGACGACCGCGGGAGAGCTGACCCGGCTGGGTGCGCTGCACGCCGACGCGAGGATGGCGAGCTGGGAGGCGGCCAACCTGGTGACCGTGGCGTCCGCACTGGTCGCTGCCGCGTACGTCCGGCGGGAGACCCGGGGCTGTCACTGGCGGGAGGACTTCCCGGAGGCGAGCGACGAGTGGCTCGGTCATCTGGTGGGCGGGATCGCGCCGAGCGGGTCGGCGCAGCTGACATGGGAGGGTTCGTGCTGACACCGTCAACTCTGCAGGCGCTTCAGGAGTCCGGTCTGCCCGTGCCGGAGGTGGAGCGGATCGTGCGGCTGGCGCTGACGGAGGATCTCGGTCCGGAGCCGCGGGACGTGACCAGTCTCGCCACGATCCCCGACGACCAGGTCGACACGGCCGACGTCGTGGCGCGTGCCGACGGGGTTGTCGCCGGGCTCGCGGTGCTCTCGGCGGTCTTCGACCTCGCCGCGGGCGCGGCCGGCCGTACCGTCGAGGTTCTGCTCCGGTCCCGCGACGGGGCGCGGGTGGCGCGCGGAGACGTGCTCGCCACGGTGACCGGCCCGACCCGGGCCCTGCTCACCGCGGAGCGCACCGCGCTCAACCTGCTGAGCCGGATGTCCGGGGTGGCGACGCACACCCGTGCCTGGGCCGACGCCCTGGCCGGCACGAAGGCGGTGGTGCTCGACACCCGGAAGACCACGCCGGGGCTCCGGGTGCTGGAGAAGTACGCGGTGCGCGCCGGGGGCGGCACCAATAAGCGAATGGGCCTCTACGACGTCGCGATGATCAAGGACAACCACAAGCTGGCGGCGGGCGGGATCCCGGCCGCGTACCGACGGGTGCGGGCGGCGTTCCCGGAGGTGCCGGTGCAGGTCGAGGTCACCACGGTCGCGGAGGCGGTCGAGGCGGTGGAGGCCGGGGCGGACTTCCTGCTCTGCGACAACATGTCGCCGCAGACGTTGAGTGAGCTCGTCTCCGTGGTCGGCGACCGGGCCGAGCTGGAGGCGACCGGGGGGCTGACCCTGGAGGTGGTGGCGGAATACGCGGCGACGGGCGTCGACTATCTCTCGGTGGGGGCGCTGACCCACTCCTCGCCTATCTTGGACATCGCATTGGACCTCCGGCCGACCGGCAACGGCCGGGCCCTGTCCGATCCGCCGCCGAGGGGATGACGCCGTGCTGCTCTGCATCGACATCGGTAACACCAACACCGTGCTGGCGACGTTCGACGGGGAGAAACTGGTCCACTCCTGGCGGATCAAGACCGACGCCCGGTCCACCGCCGACGAGCTCGGGCTGATGTTCCGCGGCCTGCTGGCCGGCGACGCGGTCGAGATCACCGGGGTGGCCGCCTGCTCCACCGTTCCGGCCGCGCTCCGCTCGCTGCGGAACATGCTCGCCCGCTACTACGGCGATATCCCGAGCGTCGTGGTGGAGCCCGGAGTGAAGACCGGCGTGCAGCTGGCCATCGACAACCCGAAGGAGGTGGGCGCGGACCGGGTGGTCAACACGCTGGCCGCGCACGCCCTGTTCGGCGGTCCGTCGATCGTGGTCGACTTCGGCACGACGACCAACTTCGACGTGATCAGCGCGCGCGGTGAATTCCTCGGCGGCGCATTCGCCCCCGGAATCGAGATCTCCTTCGACGCGCTCGCGGCCCGGGCGGCGCAGCTACGCAAGGTCGAGCCGGCGAAACCGCGTTCGGTCATCGGCAAGAACACCGTCGAATGCCTGCAGTCCGGCATGTATTTCGGCTTCGCCGGACAGGTCGACCGGATCGTGGAGCGGATGGCCGAGGAGTTGGGGGAGCTGAAGGCGGTGATCGCCACCGGCGGGCTCGCCCCGGTTGTGATGGGGGAATGCCGGAGCATCACGCACCACGAGCCGATGATCACGCTGATCGGGCTGCGGATGGTCTACGAACGCAACATCTGACGCCGCGCGTGGCGGCGGACGCGCCGCCACCTTCGATGGCAGCCGGGCCGGAACCAGTCATCGCGGACACGCCGTTCCGGTCACACATTCCGTCGCCCCGTTATCCGGTAACCCGGCAGATGGGCCTTGAGTACGCTTGCCGAAACCGCCGAAGCCATTTCTGAGGAAGCTTGACGTGACCGAGCAGACGCCCGCAGCTTTTGACGTGACCGACGACCTACCGGAGCAGATGCGGGTCCGCCGGGAGAAGCGGGAACGCATGCTCGCCGAGGGCGTTCAGCCCTATCCGGTGGGCTATCCGCGCACCACCAGCCTCGCCGAGCTCCGCGACCGCTTCGCCGAGCTGCCGACCGACACGGCCACCGGGGAGACGGTGTCGGTGACCGGACGGGTGATTTTCCTCCGCAACACCGGCAAGCTCTGCTTCGCAACGCTTCGTGAGGGCGACGGGACCGAGTTGCAGGCCATGCTCTCCCTCGACCGAGTCGGCCCGGAGCGGCTGGAGGCGTGGAAGCGCCTGGTGGACCTCGGGGACCACGTCGGCGTGACCGGTGAGGTGATCACCAGCCGTCGCGGTGAGCTCTCTGTTCTGGCGGAGTCGTGGGAGTTGACGGCAAAGGCGCTGCGGCCGCTTCCCGTGGCGCACAAGCAGTTGAGCGAGGAGGCGCGGGTCCGGCAGCGGTACGTCGACCTGATCGTGCGGCCGCAGGCCCGGCAGACCGTGCGCACCCGCTCGACGGTTGTCCGCAGTCTCCGCGAATCGCTCTACCGGCGCGATTTCCTCGAAGTCGAGACGCCGATGCTGCAGTTGCTGCACGGCGGCGCCACCGCCCGCCCATTCGTGACGCACAGCAATGCGCTCGATACTGATCTGTACCTGCGAATCGCTCCGGAACTTTTCCTCAAGCGTTGTGTGGTCGGCGGCATCGACCGCGTCTTCGAGATCAACCGGAACTTCCGTAATGAGGGCGTGGACTCTTCGCACTCGCCGGAGTTCGCGATGCTCGAGAGCTACGAGGCGTACGGCGACTACGACACCATGGCCACGCTCACCCGCGAACTCGTGCAGGACGCGGCGCGCGCGATGACCGGATCGCACGTGGTTACCCACGCCGACGGCACGGAGTTCGATCTGGGCGGCGAGTGGCGGTCGGTAACGCTCTACGGCGTGCTTTCCGAGGCGCTGGGCGAGGAGGTGACGGTCGAGACCGACATGGCGCGTCTGGTGCAGTACGCCGAGAAGCACAATCTCCCCGTCGACCCGAAGTGGGGACCGGGCAAGCTCGCCGAGGAGCTTTTCGAAGAGCTTGTCGTGCCGCGGCTGCGCCAACCGACGTTCGTGCGCGACTATCCGATCGAGACCAGCCCGCTCACCCGCGCGCACCGCGAGCGGCCGGGCCTCGCCGAGAAGTGGGACCTTTACGTGCTCGGCTTCGAGTTGGCGACGGCGTACAGCGAACTCGTCGACCCGGTTGTTCAGCGTGAACGACTGGTTACGCAGGCGCAGTTGGCGGCAAAGGGCGATGACGAGGCCATGCAGCTGGACGAGGACTTCCTGCGCGCCATGGAGTACGGAATGCCTCCGGCGGGCGGCATGGGAATGGGAATCGACCGGCTGCTGATGGCCCTGACCGGCCTCGGTATTCGGGAAACCATCCTGTTCCCGTTGGTTCGTCCCGAGTAGTTCGCGGGTCCTATTGACGTCCGGCGCATCTTTCAAGCTATTGTTCTCTTGTTTGCGGAACACCCTGCTCGAAAGGATACCGGCCCGTGGCCAAGCAGATCATTCACAAGCTGGTCGACGACCTGGACGGCGGCGACGCGGACGAGACCGTCAAGTTCTCGCTCGATGGCGTTCAGTACGAGATCGACCTGTCGACGAAGAACGCCGACAAATTGCGGAACGTATTCGCCCCGTACGTGGCGGCGGGCTCGAAGATGGGCCGCGGCGGCGTTGTGGTCGGCGGTCGCGCGGCCCGCGGGCGCGGTGGTGCCGCGGCTGACCGCGAGCAGAACAAGGCGATCCGCGCCTGGGCCAAGAAGGAAGGCAAGGACATCTCCGACCGCGGCCGGATCCCGCAGGAGATCGTTGACGAATACCACGCCAAGGCGGGGCGCTGAGCTCTGCCCGAACAGGGCTGGCCATCTGGCACCGGGACCGTGGCGCGTCTGCGCCGCGTACCCGGTGCCTTTGGGTTTTCTGTCCTTTTTTAAGGGTGGTTGTCCGCTCCTGTGAGTTGTCCACAGCCGTGGACGGGTTGTCCACAGGCTGTGGACGGAAGCGTCGGGGGCTGTGGACGACGCTACGGCGCGACGCGCTCGGCGGGATTTCGCTCAGCGCGTAGACGGCTCGGCGTGGGGAACAGCCGTGGAGCCTGCACAGTTGGATAAAACGTCGCGGAGAGGGTCCGGTCGGGCAAGACACGGCAGGAGCAGAGTCGGTCCGCGGCGATAGAGTGTTGCCACGGGCGTCCACCTGGACGTCCGGGCGCTGGCCCCGCCAGATCAATGGCGCACGGCACGTGAGGAGCACGAGGGCATGTTCGAGCGGTTCACCGACCGAGCGCGACGGGTTGTCGTCCTGGCCCAAGAAGAGGCCCGGATGCTCAACCACAACTACATCGGCACAGAGCACATCCTGCTCGGCCTCATCCACGAGGGTGAGGGCGTGGCGGCGAAGGCCCTGGAGAGTCTCGGTATCTCCCTGGAGGGCGTCCGCCAGCAGGTCGAGGAGATCATCGGCCAGGGTCAGCAGGCGCCGAGCGGGCACATCCCGTTCACGCCGCGGGCCAAGAAGGTGCTGGAGCTGTCTCTGCGCGAGGCGCTGCAGCTCGGCCACAACTACATCGGCACGGAGCACATCCTGCTCGGGCTGATCCGTGAGGGCGAGGGCGTTGCCGCCCAGGTGCTGGTCAAGCTCGGCGCCGACCTCAACCGGGTGCGCCAGCAGGTCATCCAGCTCCTCTCCGGCTACCAGGGCAAGGAGCCGGCCGCTGCCGGTGCCGCCCCGGGCGAGGCCGCGCCGTCGACCAGCCTCGTGCTGGACCAGTTCGGCCGCAACCTCACCCAGGCCGCCCGCGAGGGCAAGCTCGACCCGGTCATCGGGCGCGAGAAGGAGATCGAGCGGGTGATGCAGGTGCTCTCCCGCCGCACCAAGAACAACCCCGTCCTGATCGGCGAGCCGGGTGTCGGTAAGACCGCGGTCGTCGAGGGGCTCTCCCAGAAGATCATCAAGGGTGAGGTCCCGGAGACGCTCAAGGACAAGCAGCTCTACACGCTTGACCTGGGTGCGCTGGTGGCCGGTTCCCGTTACCGCGGCGACTTCGAAGAGCGGCTCAAGAAGGTGCTCAAGGAGATCCGCACCCGCGGGGACATCATCCTGTTCATTGACGAGATCCACACCCTGGTCGGCGCCGGCGCCGCCGAGGGCGCGATCGACGCGGCGAGCATCCTCAAGCCGATGCTGGCCCGTGGCGAGCTGCAGACCATCGGCGCGACGACGCTCGACGAATACCGCAAGCACCTGGAGAAGGACGCCGCCCTCGAGCGGCGGTTCCAGCCGATCCAGGTGGGTGAGCCGTCGCTGGCCCACACCATCGAGATCCTCAAGGGTCTGCGCGACCGTTACGAGGCCCACCACCGGGTGAGCATCACCGACGCCGCGCTGGTGGCCGCCGCCACGCTCGCCGACCGCTACATCTCCGACCGGTTCCTGCCGGACAAGGCGATCGACCTGATCGACGAGGCCGGCGCGCGGATGCGCATCCGCCGGATGACCGCGCCGCCAGACCTGCGTGACTTCGACGAGCGCATCGCACAGGTGCGTCGCGACAAGGAGTCCGCGATCGACGCGCAGGACTTCGAGCGGGCCGCGCAGCTGCGCGACAAGGAGAAGCAGCTCCTCGGGCAGAAGGCCCAGCGGGAGAAGGAGTGGAAGGCCGGCGACCTCGACGTCGTCAGTGAGGTCGACGACGAGCAGATCGCCGAGGTGCTGGGCAACTGGACCGGCATCCCGGTCTACAAGCTCACCGAGGAGGAGACCTCCCGGCTGCTGCGCATGGAAGATGAGCTGCACAAGCGGGTCATCGGCCAGGAGGACGCCGTCAAGGCGGTCTCCAAGGCCATCCGCCGCACCCGGGCCGGCCTCAAGGACCCGAAGCGTCCGTCGGGCTCGTTCATCTTCGCCGGTCCGTCCGGCGTGGGTAAGACCGAGCTCTCCAAGGCGCTCGCCGAGTTCCTCTTCGGCAGCGAGGACGCGCTGATCCAGCTCGACATGAGCGAGTTCCACGACCGCTACACCGTGTCGCGGCTGGTCGGGGCGCCCCCCGGCTACGTCGGGTACGACGAGGGTGGCCAGCTCACCGAGAAGGTGCGCCGTCGGCCGTTCTCGGTGGTCCTCTTCGACGAGATCGAGAAGGCCCACCCCGACGTGTTCAACACGCTGCTGCAGATCCTCGAGGACGGTCGGCTCACCGACGGTCAGGGGCGCATCGTGGACTTCAAGAACACGGTGATCATCCTGACCACCAACCTGGGCACCCGGGACGTCGCCAAGGCGGTGTCGCTCGGCTTCCAGGCGTCGGAGGACCAGGAGTCCAACTACGAGCGGATGAAGCAGAAGGTCAACGACGAGCTGAAGCAGCACTTCCGCCCGGAGTTCCTGAACCGGATCGACGACACGATCGTCTTCCACCAGCTCCAGCAGACCGAGATCCTCTCGATCGTCGACATCATGATCCAGCGGATCGAGACTCAGCTCCGCAACAAGGACATGAGCATGGAGCTGACCGACAACGCCAAGAAGTACCTGGCGAAGAAGGGCTTCGACCCGGTGCTGGGCGCCCGGCCGTTGCGTCGGACGATCCAGCGCGACATCGAGGACAACCTGTCGGAGCGGATCCTGTTCAACGAGCTCAAGCCGGGTCAGATCGTGGTCATCGACTGCGAGGGCGACCCGGAGGACACCGACAAGTCCAAGTTGGTGTTCCGCGGCGCGGAGAAGCCCGTCGCCGTGCCGGACGCCGTGCCGGCAGACCTCGGCGGGACCGCCGCCGCTGGTGCGGACGAGTAATCGGCTGGTCAGTTAGGAATCGGCCCCGGTCGAGCGGCTCCGCCGCCCGACCGGGGCCGATTCGTTTCTGCTCACGACTTCCGGGTCACGTGACGTGGTGGTCGCCGGCGAGCACACAGGCGTCGCCGACCACCTCGACCAGCCCGTCCTCGACCAGACCCGCCAACGCCCGCGACCGCTGCACGCCGTCGGCCCAGACCAGGTCCAGCCGCTCGCGCGGCACCGGACCGGCCGTCTCCCGCAGTACGGCCAGCAGCATTCCCCGGACCTGCCGGTCCGTGCCGGCGTACCGCTGCGGACGGCGCGTCGGACCGGTCGGCGCGGGGCGGCCCGAGGCGTGCCAGGCACACGTCAGCGCCACGGGGCAGTCGCCGCAGCGGGGCGCCCGGGCGGTGCAGACCAGCGCGCCGAGCTCCATGAAAGCGGCGCTCGCCCGGGCCGCGGCGGCCGGTTCAACCGGGAGCAGCGCCGCCGTCGCCACGAGATCCGCCGGCCGGGTCGCGGGCCCGGCGTCGGGTTCGCCAGCGACGGCGCGCGCGACGAAGCGTCGTACGTTGGTGTCCACCACGGGATGCCGCTGCCCGTACGCGAACGCCGCCACCGCGCGCGCCGTGTAGGTGCCCACGCCCGGCAGCGCCAGCAATTCGTCCAGATCCGTCGGGACCGTGCCGCCGTGCCGCTCCACGATCGCGATCGCACACTCGCGCAGCCGCAGCGCCCGCCGCGGATAGCCCAGCCGGCCCCACATGCGGATCGCCTCAGCCGGGGTATCGGCCGCCAGCGCCGCCGGGGTGGGCCAGCGGGCGAGCCACGCCCGCCAGGCCGGCAGCACCCGGACGACCGGGGTCTGCTGCAGCATGATCTCGCTGACCAGGATCGCCCACGCCCCGACGTCGGGCTCCCGCCACGGCAGATCGCGCGCGTTCTCGTCGTACCACCGGGTCACCGCGGCGGCGAGCTTCGTCTCCGACATAGCGCCGTCGATCCTGTCACGCCCCCGCCGTGCCGTGCCGCCGGGTCACCGCCGGGGGATAGCCTCCGCATCCGGATGCGGTCCGGGGCCGCATGACGACCGTCACGTCCCGCAGCGTGGACGCGCCGGCCAGGTCACCCCGGCCGCAGCTCCGGATCGGGCAGACTGCCCGGATGAATGAGCTCGCGATCACCGTGATCGGTCAGGACCGGCCCGGCATCGTCGCGGACGTCGCGGAGGTGCTCGCCGGGCTCGGCGCCAACCTGACGGACTCGACCATGACCCGGTTGCGTGGGCACTTCGCGATGACGCTGGTCTGCTCGGGGCCCGCCGTCGCCGACGTCGAAACCGCGCTCGAACCGCTGACCGCCGACGGCCAACTGCTGGCGACGGTACGGGCGGTCCGCTCCGACGGGCAGGCTTCGCAGGCCGGCGAGCCGTACCTGATGAGCGTGTACGGCGCGGACCGCCTCGGCATCGTCGCGGCGGTGACCCGCGTGCTGGCCGAGTCCGGCGGAAGCGTCACCGACCTCACCACCCGGCTGACCGGGCCGCTCTACGTCCTCATCGCCGAGGTGGAGTTGGCGCCGGACGTCGAGGAGCAGGTGTCGGCCCGGCTCGCCGAGGTGGCCGCCCGCCTCGACGTCGAGGTGACCCTGCGGCGCTCCGAGTCGGACGTGCTGTGAGCGGCGAGACTACCGCCCTGGGTGGCTGGGATGTCGACGCGCTCGGCGTACCGGGGCAGGTACAGCCGGTCGTCACGGCTCCCGACGCGGTGCTCAGCCGGGCGGGTGAGGAGGTGGACCCGACCTCCGCGGAGACCGTTCAGCTTGCCGCGGATCTGATCGCCACGATGCGGGTGTCGCCCGGCTGTGTCGGTCTGGCCGCCCCGCAGATCGGCGTCGGCGCCCGGGTGTTCGCCGTCGACGTGACCGGCCATCCGAAATCGCTGACGGTCCACGGGACCTTCGTGCTCTGCAACGCCACCCTGGTCGACGCGACGCGGTGGCGGCCGGGCCGCGAGGGCTGCATGTCGGTGCCGGACCTGACCGGTGACGTCAAGCGCGCGAGTCGTGTGGTGGTGGAGGCGGTCCTTCCCGGGACCGGCGAGCCGGTACGGTTGTCCACCGACGGGTTCGAGGCGCGTGCCCTGCAGCACGAGATCGACCACTGCGCCGGGCTGCTCTTCCTGGACCGGGTCGCGGGGGCGCATGCGGTATACCAACGCAAGGTGTACCTGTGACGCACAACGGTCTCTGAAATCGGGGACGCGCCTGTGCGCGTCACCCCGGCGCGTCGCCGGGACCGACGCGATCCACCCCGATACGGTGAGGGCATCATGCGACTGACGGTCGGCCCACTGCCATCCGCCGTCTACTGGCGGCGACGAGCCGTCGTGCTCGGCGCGTTGTTTCTGTTCCTGATGGTCCTCGCCTATTCCTGCAGCGGTCCCGGACGTTCCGGCGAGAAGACCGGAGCGAGCGGCTCATCGAGCCCCAACGCTCCGACGCCGACCGGCCCGGCCCTGCTGACACCGGAGACCGGTGCCCCGCCCGGGTCGGAGGAAGCCGTTCCACCGGCGGAGAGCGCCGACCCGCCGGGTGAGAGCCAGCCGGCCCCGGAGCCGGCCGCGCCGGGGGTGCCGGTCGGTGACGCGTGTACGGACGCGGAGATCTCGGTGACTCCGGTCGCGTCGCAGAACGCCCCCAAGGTGGGTGTGACGATCGAACTCCGGCTGAAAATCAAGAACCTCGCCAACCGCACCTGTAGCCGCGACGTGGGCGCGGACCTGCAGGAGATCTACATCAAGCTGGCTGCCCAGCCGGTCTGGTCGTCCGACAAGTGCGGCGTCCTCAAGGGGTCGAGGGTGGAGGCGTTCGCGCCCGGCTTCGAACGCGAATATCAGGTCTCCTGGAACGGCCGGGACTCCAGCCGCTGCGCCAACGGCACGGCTGCCGGCCCGTACCCGCAGCCCGGCGAATACCAGCTCTTCGGTCGCGTCGGCAGCAAGGTGAGTGACCCGGTGAAGCTCACTATCAAGGCCTGACGGTCAGACGTAGCGTTCCAAGATGGAGGCCTCGGCGAGCCGGGACAACCCTTCCCGTACGCCGCGGGCGCGCGCGTCGCCGACGCCTTCGACCGCCTGCAGATCCTCGACGGTGGCGCCGAGCAGCCGCTGCAGGCTCCCGAAGTGATCGACCAGCCGGTCGACCACCATGCCGGGCAGGCGCGGCACCTTGGCGAGCAGCCGGAACCCGCGCGGGCTCACGGCGGCGTCCAGGGCGTCGGATGCGCCCGGATAGCCGATCGACTTGGCGACCGCGACCAGGTCGATCAACTCGGTCGACGTCAGCAGATCGAGCTCGACCAGCGCCTCGTCGAGGGTGCGGGCCTTCCGGCCGATCGGCAGGTAGTCGCGGATGACCAGCGTGCGGTCGGCGTCGACGCCGGCCATGAGCTCGTCGAGCTGCAGCGCGAGCAGCCGGCCGTCCGTGCCGAGCTCGACGACGTAACCGGAGATCTCGTCGGCGATCCGACGGACCATCTCCAGGCGCTGTACGACGGCGACCGCGTCGCGGACCGTCACCAGGTCCTCGATCTCCAGGGCGGAGAGCGTGCCGGAGACCTCGTCCAGCCGTAGCTTGTAACGCTCCAGCGTCGCGAGCGCCTGGTTGGCGCGGGACAGGATGGCCGCCGAGTCGTCGAGGACGTGCCGCTGCCCGTTGACGTAGAGGCTGATGATCCGCATCGACTGGCTGACCGAGATGACGGGGTAGCCGGTCTGCCGGCCGACCCGCTCAGCGGTGCGGTGGCGGGTGCCGGACTCTTCCGTCGGGATGGACGGGTCCGGCATCAGGTGCACGGCGGCCCGCACAATGCGGGTGCCGTCGCTGGAGAGCACGACCGCGCCGTCCATCTTGCACAGCTCGCGCACGCGGGTGGACGAGAATTCGACGTCGAGCGGGAAGCCGCCGGTGCAGAGCGACTCGACCACCTTGTCGTAGCCGAGCACGATCAGGGCGCCGGTGCGTCCCCGCAGGATCCGCTCCAGGCCGTCGCGCAGCGCGGTCCCGGGGGCCATCAGGGCGAGGTTGGCGCGGAGTGGGTCCCCGGTGGGGCCGGACCCGCTCAGGGTGCTCCCGCTGACGCTGATGGGGCGCGCAGGCGAGCCGACGACGCCGGCGCGGCCCGGGGGGCTGGCGCTGGCGGCTCTGTTCGCATCGCGGTCGATCGGCACGGGCACAGTCTACGGACCGTCATGCGCTCGGTGCTGTCGCGGTTACTGCGCTCTGCCCCGGGCGGCCGGGCCGCAGCGCGCGGCGCAGGAGAGGGATGCGGCTACGCCCGTCGATCCGGAGGCCGAAGGCTGCCCGGTTGAGCCGTGTTGGCGGCTCTTGTCCGGCGGTGCCGGCCGGAATAACCCCTGGCGGACGCCGCGGCGGCATCACTCGGCCGACACCTTTGCCGCCCACTGCAGCGCCGCGCGGACGTCAGTGACCTCTGTCACGCGCATGTTCTCCGGCTTAACTCCGGTCGATTCGGGCCCGCAGCCGGGGGGCACCAGTGCGAACCGGAAGCCGAGGCGTGCGGCCTCCGCCAGGCGGCGGGGAACCGCGCCGACCCGGCGCACCTCGCCGGTGAGCCCCACCTCGCCGATCGCGACCAGCCGCGGTGCGATCGCCAGGTTGAGCCCGCCGGAGGCGACGGCGAGCGCGACGGCGAGGTCCGCCGCCGGCTCCACCACCCGGATGCCACCCACGGTCGCCGCGAAGACCTCCCGGTCGTGCAGGGTCAGACGCTCGGTGCGGCGCTGCAGCACGGCGAGGACCATCGCCAGCCGGGCGCCGTCCAGTCCCGACACCGTGCGTCGTGGTGATCCCGCCACCGTCGCCCCGATGAGCGCCTGCACTTCGGTGAGCAGCGCCCGGCGACCCTCCATCGCGACCGTCACGCAGGTGCCGGGAACCGCCTCGGCGTAGCGGGTCAGGAAGAGCCCGGACGGGTCGGCCAGGCTCGTGATGCCGCCTTCGTGCATCTCGAAGCAACCGACCTCGTCGGCGGCCCCGAACCGGTTCTTCACACCACGCACCATGCGCAGCGACGAATGCTTGTCGCCCTCGAAGTGCAGGACCACGTCGACGAGGTGCTCGAGCACCCGGGGCCCCGCGACCTGACCGTCCTTGGTGACGTGGCCGACCAGCACGGTGGCGATGTTGCGTTCCTTCGCGATGGAGACCAGCGCCGCGGTGACCGCGCGGACCTGCGTGACCCCACCCGGCACGCCCTCGGTCCCCGGCGTCGAGATGGTCTGCACCGAGTCGAGCACGAGCAGCCCCGGCTTGACCGCGTCGAGGTGGCCGAGGACCGCGCCCAGATCGTTCTCCGCCGCCAGGTAGAGCTGGTCGTGCAGGGCGCCCATCCGTTCCGCCCGGAGCCGCACCTGGCTCACCGATTCCTCGCCGCTGACGACGAGCGAGGGAGTGCCCGAGCCGGCCGCCCACTGCTGGGCGACGTCGAGCAGGAGGGTCGACTTGCCCACCCCCGGCTCACCGGCGAGCAGCACGACCGCGCCGGGCACGAGTCCACCCCCGAGCACCCGGTCGAGCTCGGCCACCCCCGTCGGGCGGGCCTTGGCCGGCGCGGCGCTGATCGTCGAGATGGGGCGGGCCGGCTCGGCGGGCATCCGCGAGCTCACCACCCGGCCGGAGACGACCGGACCCGTCAGGGTCGACTCGATCACCGACCCCCACTCGCCGCACTCCGGGCACCGCCCCACCCATTTCGGGGGCTGGTGGCCGCAGGCGTCGCACTCGAAGGCCGGCCGGGGCTCGCGCGATCGCGCGGCAGTGGCACGGGGGCCGGATCGGGAAGTCACGGCAGAACGCTAGCCAACGGGTAAGACGAAACGGGCCGGGCGTGGCTCGCCACGCCCGGCCCGGCCGGTAACTCGTTGTCGTGCTCAGCCGTCAGTGCGCCTTGGTGGCGTCCTCGTGCTCGTTGCTGCCCCGGGGCGCCGGGCTGAGCGGCACGACCATCGGCGCTGTCGTCCGGATCTCCTGCCGCTTGCCGTTGCGCTCGAACTCGAAGAGCAGGTTCACCGACTTGCCGGGGACGAACGCCTTGTCGAGCCCGGTCACCTGCAGCGGCTCGCGGCTGTCCACGCCGAAGTGCACCGAGCCGCCGGCCGGGACGGTGATCACCGCGGGCCGCTCGGGCTCCCGTGTCGGGGAAGCACTGGCGGAAGGGCTCGCGCTCGCCGAACCACTGGGGCTCGCGGAACCACTGGGGCTCGCGGAACCGCTCGGGCTGGCCGAACCGCTGGGGCTGGGCGAAGCGTTCGCGCCGGCCGCGCCACCCGGGGTGGCCGAGGCGGAGGGGCTCGCCGAAGCGCCACGGCCGAGCACGACCGACCGGCCGGACACCAGGGTGTCCCCGGCCGTCGGGTCGGTCGACGGGGCGCTCGTGACCCGTACGGAGATCGGGGCATCGGACGCGTTGTAGATCGCCACCGTGATCGGCGCGCTGCCACCCTGCGGGTAGCCCTTCGTGTCCTTGTAGGCGACCAGCAGATTGCGCAGCTGGATCGAACCGTCCGCGGAGTCGACGTTCACTCCCGGCACGGCCGACGCCTTCGCGGCGGTTTCGGCGATCTGACCTGCTCCGCAGCCGGACACCAGCAGGGTGGTGGCGGCGGCGCCGGCCAGCAGCACCGCGGCCCGGCGCGTTCCCCGGATCGAGCGCGTCACGTGGGTCCTCCTCGTTGCGATCAGCGCCCGACACTGGGCACCGGGCGCGGTGGTTACACCCGCGCAGACCGCGTTCCAGCGTAGTTGCCCGTGATCCGCGATCGGCGCCGACCCGCCATTCCGCGAAACACCACGTCACACCACCCGGCCGACGGCCACCAGCAGCAGCACGTCGACGACCGCCACGACCATCACCGCGCGGAAGACGGCCACCGACCGGGCTCCCCGCCGTTGCGCGGCGCGGCTGGCGTACCACCCGACGGGCAGCACCACGGCGGCGGCCACGACCGCGGCGAGGCCGGCCGACGACGGCGGTCCGGGCGGTCCGAAGACCAGCACGAGCGTCGCCGCGAGCAGCAGCCCCATCGCGGCGAGTCGCGACCGCGCCGGGCCGATCCGGTGCGGAAGGCCGCGCACGCCGGTCCGGGCGTCGTCGTCGAAGTCCGGCAGCACGTTGGCGAAGTGGGCGCCGCCGCCGAGCAGCGCCCCGGCGGCGACCAGCCAGACCGGAGGGGCGGGACTGCCGGGCAGCGCCAGCACGACGAAGGCCGGCAGGGCGCCGAACGAGACCATGTAGGGGAGGACGGAGACCGGGGTGGTCTTGAGCGGCCAGTTGTAGAGCAGCGCCGACACCAGTGCGAGGGTCATGCAGGCGGCGGCGACCCCGTTGGCGTGCAGCGCCACCAGTGGTGTGGTCAGCGCGGCCAGCACCCCGGCGATCACCACGGTCCGCCGGCGTACGGCGCCGGTCGGGATCGGCTTGTCCGCCCGGCCGGCCAGCGTGTCGCGATCCGCGTCGAGCGCGTCGTTGATCCAGCCGACGGCGAGTTGGCTGGCCAGGATCGCGCCGGCGACGGCGAGCCCGGTGCCGGGCTCGTGCCCGACGCCCCACGCCAACAGGGCCGTTACGGTGGTGACCGCGACCGCGGGCTCGGGGTGACTCGCGCGGACCAGCCCCATCCCGGATCCGGACCCGCGTCGCGATGCCGGCGCGCTGCGGCGGAATCTGTCAGACATGGCCTAACACCCCAGATGACATAGGGGAAGTCTGGTTGTTACCGGGCGGTCGTGTCACGCTCAGAACCATGCGCAATCTGCCGCGCAACGATCCCCGGCAGTACGACCGGCTGGCGGGGGAATGGTGGCGGCCGGATGGTGCCTTCGAGCTGCTGCACTGGCTCGCCGAGGCCCGGGCGAGGCTCGTGCCGCCCGCCCGCCGGCCGGACTCGGTGCTCCTCGACATCGGGTGCGGGGCGGGGCTGCTCGCCCCGCACATACGGGCGAAGGGCTACCGGCACGTCGGCGTCGATCTGGTGCGTTCCGCATTGGATCAGGCGGCGGAGCACGGGGTGACCGCGATCGTGGGTGACGCCGCGGCGCTTCCGGTCGCCGATGGCGCGGTGGACGTGGTGGCCGCCGGTGAGCTGTTGGAACACGTTCCCGACCTGACCGCGACCGTGGCTGAGGTCTGTCGGGTGCTGCGCCCCGGCGGGTTGCTCGTGCTGGACACGCTCAACGCCACGCTGCTGAGCCGGGTGCTCGCGGTCGGGCTGGGGGAGCGGATGCCCGGGGTCCCGCGCGGCATCCACGACCCGGCGCTCTTCGTCGACCCGCGGCGGCTCGCGGCGGAATGCGTCCGGCATGGCGTGCGCCTGGAGGTCCGCGGCGTCCGGCCGACCGTCCCCGCCCTGCTGCGCTGGCTGCTGCGGGCGGGCCGGGGGGCGCCCGCCGCCCGCCGGGCGCAGATCGTGCCGACCTGGTCGACGGCCGTGCTCTATCAGGGGCGGGGGGCCAAGGACGGGAAGCGCCCGGCGTCGATGGGTACGGGGTAGGACCGAAGGGGGAAGTCATGACGGTGGATGCGGTGGGGGTGGCGCGCCGGCTGGCGCCGCGGCTGGCGGCGCGGGCCGGAGAGTACGACCGGACGGGCGGGTTTCCGGTCGAGGACTTCGCGGAGCTGCGGGACGCGGGACTGTTCGGGCTGATGGTGCCGGCCCGGCTCGGCGGCTCGGGGGCGGGGTTCGCCGAGTACGCGGCGGTCGCCTACGAGCTGGCGCGGGGTAACGGGGCGACGGCGCTGGTGTTCAACATGCACGCGTCGGTGACCGGGGCGCTCGGCGCGGTGACCGAGGAGTTGGCCGAGGCGTTGGGGGTGCCGGACGAGGCGCTCGCCGCGCGGGACCGGCTGTTGGCGCAGGCGGCGGCCGGTGCCTGGTACGCGGTGGCGATGAGCGAGCGTGGCGCCGGCTCGCGCCTCTCCCAGCTCGCCACCGTCTACGAACCGGTCGACGGCGGCTATCACATCAAGGGGGCGAAGAGCTTCTGTTCGGGCGCCGGGCAGGCCGACGCGTACCTGGTCGCCGCCCGCAGCGGCGCCGACCAGTCGGTGGTGTCGCAGTTCCTCGTTCCGGCGACGCTCGACGGTTTGCACGTCGAGCCGACCTGGGACTCCCTCGGCATGCGGGCCACCTCGTCGCACGATCTGCATGTGGACGTCACGGTGCCGTCCGACACCCTGCTGGGCGGGGTGGAGGGCCTGGCCCTGGTGGTCGCGCAACTGATGCCGCACTGGATGGTGGCGAGCTACGCCGCGGTCTACGTCGGGGTGGCGCAGGCGGCGGTCGACGCGGCGGTCGAGCATGTCAACGCCCGGCGGCTGGCGGGGCTGTCGGCGATCCGGTCGCGGATCGGCCGGGCCGAGGCCTGCGTCGCGGCGGCCGGCCTGGCGGTCGCCGAGGCGGCGCGCCGGGTCGACGAGGCGCCGGGCGAGACGGAGACCAACCGTTGGGTGTGGCGGGCGAAGCTGCTGGCGGGCACGACCGCGGCCGAGGTCGCGGCGTCGATGCTCGAGGCGGCGGGGACGTCGGCGACGCGGCGGGGACATCCGCTGGAGCGGCTCTACCGGGACGCGCGCTGCGGGTCGCTGCATCCGCCCACCTCCGACGTCTGCGCGGACTGGCTCGGCGTGGCCACGCTCGGCGGGGACCCGGACCGCGACGGATCGGCGCCCCGATGGTGAGCGTGCCGGTCATCGCGGGGCTGGGTGTCGCGCTACCCCCCTCGACCACCCAGGACGAACTGTGGCGGGGCTTCTTCGCCGACCGCTACGCGGGAACGACGCGGGCACTCGCTGAGCGCATCTTCGCCAACTCCGGGGTGACCCGGCGGCAGGCAGCGGTCAGTCCGCTGCTGGAGGACGTCGGGGACTGGCCGACGGAGCGGCGCATGCGTCGCTACCTCGTCGAAGCGTTGCCGCTCGGTAAGGAGGCGGTCGACCGGGCGTTGACCGCGAGCGGACTGGCCGCCCGCGACCTCGGGCTGTTCGCGGTCTGTTCGTGCACCGGATACGTCACCCCCGGCCTCGACATCCTGCTCGCCCGGGACATGGGCATGGGGGCCGATACACAGCGGCTCTTCGTCGGGCACATGGGCTGCTACGCCGCCCTGCCCGGCCTGGGCGCGGTGACCGACTTCGTCGCCGCGCGGGGGCGCCCGGCGTTGCTGCTCTGCGCGGAGCTGACCAGCCTGCATCTGCAGCCCTCGGCGATCAGGGTGGACACCCAGCAGATCGTCGCCCACGCGCTCTTCTCGGACGCCGCGGCCGCCGTCGTGGTCGCTCCGCACGCGGGGTCCGGGTACGCGGTGCGCGAGGTGGCCGCCGTGACGGACACGTCCACCGCGGACCACATGACCTGGGATGTGACGGACCTCGGGTTCCGGATGGGACTGTCACCACGGGTGCCCCAGGTGCTCTCGCTGCACGTACGTGGGCTCGTCGACCGGCTGCTCGAGCGGCACGGGCTGGGGGTGGCCGACGTGGACGGCTGGGCGGTGCATCCCGGCGGTCCCCGGATCCTCACGGTCGTCGAGCAGCATCTCGGTCTGCCCCCGCAGGCCCTGGCGGCGTCCCGGGCGACCCTTGCCGATCACGGCAACTGCTCGTCGCCGACCGTGCTGCTGATCCTGGACCGGCTGCGGCGTGCGCCGAGTCCACCACGATGGACCGTCATGCTCGCCTTCGGTCCGGGTCTGACGCTCTACGCGGCGCTGCTGGAGTACGTGCCACCGGCATGACCTGCCGGCTCGTGGCCGACTGCCCGTCCTCACCGGCCGGCAAGGAGCGCGAGGTCGGCGCGGTACTCCTCCGCTGTGCTGCTCGCCGGTACCAACCGCACGATGTCGGCGGCGGCGTCGACCAGCAGCACGGTGGGTGTTCCGCGCGACGCCGTGACCTTGACGGAGGCGCGCAGTTCGCCGGTGGGGTCGGCGAGCGCCCGTACGGGCGCACCGGACGGCCCCGTGCCGACGGCCGGGCTCGGCGAGGTGGCGATGGTCACTGTCACGACCGTGACTCCGGTAGGCGCCGCTGCGGCGGTCGCCGCGATCTGCTCCGGGCAGGAGCAGCGGTCGGTCAGCATGATCACCGCAGGCAGCAGCCCGCGGAGCGGGACGGTGACCCCGTTCGCGTCGACGACCTCCAGCGCGGGCAGGGAGCGAATGGTCGGGCTGCCGCCGGGCGGTCCGGTCTGTCCGACGAGGCGACGTTGTGGCCCGGACCAGGTGACGGCGAACAGACTGGCCAATGTCGTGAGCACGGTGATGGCCATGATGAGCAGGGATAGGCGCAGCGACATCGGCTCGGGAGCGTCCGGTGCGGGAGCGGACGCACGCGCGCCGACCGGTTGTCCGTGGTCGTGGAGCAGGGCTTCGCGGCGCAGCTCGGCGCGGACCAGGACGGCTTCCGCGGCGAGTTCGGCGGGATCGTCCGGGATCACGACGGGGCCCCAACCCGGGGGCAGTTCGGGCAGGTCGTCCGGCCATCCTTCGGTGTTGCCCGGTCTGGCCATGGCCGCCCCCTGCCGTCACCTGAAGATTGATCGGGGCCTCTGCCCAGGGTCCCGTATCGGGGCATGTACCGCCAGTGCTGGTCGGTCGCGTGCGGAGAGAGATATGCTTGAAGCACCGAAACGCCCTACATCCGATATTTACGACGATGCTTGCAGGCTGGTGATCCAAAGATCACGGAGCGTGTCGAAATCATCGGATCGGCCGCTTGTCAAGCCGGAGAAAGACCTCTCACAAGGCCTCTGAGCTGGGCTAATGGTCAGCACCGAAGTAGGACATCGGTGCCTGAGCGTGTTACCCTAGACACAGCGAAAGGGGTTTCGAACCTATGGTTTTCAGTGTCGGCGAGACCGTTGTTTACCCCCACCACGGGGCCGCACTCATCGAGGCAATCGAGACTCGGGTCGTCAAGGGCGAGGAGAAGCTGTACCTCGTTCTCAGGGTCGCCCAGGGTGACCTGACGGTGCGGGTGCCCGCCGAGAACGCCGAGATCGTCGGCGTGCGCGAAGTGGTCGGCGAAGAGGGCCTGGGCAAGGTCTTCGACGTCCTCCGGGCCCCGCACACCGAGGAGCCGACCAACTGGTCGCGGCGGTACAAGGCGAATCTGGAGAAGCTGGCGTCCGGCAACCCGCTGAAGGTGGCCGAGGTCGTGCGCGATCTGTGGCGCCGGGAGCGGGAGCGCGGTCTGTCTGCGGGTGAGAAGCGGATGCTCGCGAAGGCGCGGGACATTCTCGTCGGCGAGGTCGCGCTCGCCGAGAAGAGCACCAAGGACGAGGCGGAGAACCTCCTCGACAAGGTGCTGAGCGAAGCGTAAGGCTGTCTGAGCCAGTCGTTCGTTGCCATTTTCAGCGCAAGCTGCGAAGTCGAGGACCGCGACGTGACCGCGCATCTCAATCCGCGCGGTGACGTCGCGGTCCTCGTTCCGGCTGCCGGCGCCGGCGTCCGGCTGGGTCCCGGCGCGCCCAAGGCGCTGCGCCTCCTCGGTGGTGAGCCGCTGCTGGTGCACGCCGTACGCCGGGTGGCCGCCGCGTCGTCCGTAAGGACCATCGTCATCGCCGCCCCGGCGGCCGAGCTCGATGCCGTGCGGGAGTTGCTCGCCGCCGTCGCCCCGGTCATCGTCGTACCGGGGGGCGCCACCCGGCAGGAGTCCGTCGCCGCCGCGCTGCGGGCGGTGCCGCCCGGCCCGGAGATCATCCTGGTCCATGATGCGGCGCGGGCACTGGCGCCGCCGTCGCTGGTCGAGTCGGTGGCCTCGGCCGTGCGGGCCGGAGCCGACGCGGTCATTCCGGTGCTCCCGGTCGTCGACACCGTCAAGGAGGTCTCCGCCGACGGTGTCGTGCTCGGCACCGTCGACCGGTCCGCCCTGCGGGCGGTCCAGACGCCGCAGGGCTTCCGGCGCGACGTCCTCGCCGCCGCGCACGCCGCCGCGGGCGACGCGCTGACCGATGACGCGGGGCTCGTCGAGAAACACGGGGTACGTGTGACCACGGTGGCCGGCTCCGAACGCGCAATGAAGATCACCCGGCCCTTTGACCTGGTGCTGGCCGAGCATCTGCTCGCGACCTCCGCGCCGCACTGATCGGCGTACGCTTCCCGCGTGATCATTCCGCGGGTCGGCGTCGGCACCGACGTACACGCATTCGAAGCCGGCCGGGTGTGCTGGGTGGCGGGTCTGCGGTGGCCGGGGGTGGACGGCCTGGCCGGGCACTCCGACGGTGACGTCGCCGCCCACGCGGCCTGCGACGCGCTGCTGTCCGCCGCCGGCCTGGGCGACCTGGGCGCCAATTACGGCGTGGCTGAGCCCGAGTGGGCCGGGGCGGCCGGGGTGACGTTGCTCGCCGAGACCGCGCGCCGGGTACGTGCCGCGGGCTTCGAGATCGGCAACGTCTCCATCCAGGTCATCGGCGTGCGTCCGAAGATCGGACCGCGTCGCGACGAGGCGCAGCGGGTGCTCTCCGAGTCGATCGCCGCGCCAGTCACCGTCTCCGGGACCACCACCGACGGCCTGGGTCTCACCGGCCGCGGTGAAGGGCTGGCCGGCCTCGCGGTGGCAATGGTCTATCCGCGCTGACCCGGATGGGCGCCGGGCGGCTAGGCTCGGCCGCGTGTCCAGCGACCCCGCCTCCGACCAGGACGCCGCCGCGGAGGGCTACCTCCAGCGGGCGCGACTCCTCGCCGATCTCGGCCGCTATGGCGAGGCGGCGGATGAGCTCGGCTTCGCCGTTGCGCTCGGACCCGGCGATCCGGTGACGTTGACCATGCTGGCCCGCGTGCACCTCGCGGCGCGGCGGCCGGACGACGCGCTGGCGGCGGCCGACGCGGCGGTCTCCGCCGCGCCCACCGTCATCCCCGCGCTCGTCGCGCGTGGGCTCGCCCTCACCGACCTGCGCCGGTTCACCGAAGCGGCGCGCGTGGCCGACGACGTGCTGGCCCGGGCGCCCGAAGACGCCTACGCCCAGCGGAGCGCGGCGGCGATCCTCGCCGAGGCGCGCAACGGGCAACAGTCGCTCAACGCGGCGTGGCGCGGCGTGGAGTTGGCGCCGGAGGAGCCGGAGGCGCATCTGGTGCTGAGCCTGGTGGCAGCGCGGCTGGAGCTCTTCGACCTGGCCGAGCGGGCCTACCGGGAGGCCCTGCGGCTAGACCCACGGCTCGCCGACGCGCGGCACGACATCGGCGTGGTCCGGTTGGAGCAGCGCCGCTACGCCGAGGCGTTGGAGGACATCGCCGACGCCGTCGTGGTGCGGCCGACCCGGATCGACGACCCCCGTACGGCCGGCACCGCTCTGCGTCGCCTCGTCCTCTACGGCGCCGGGTACGGCATGGTCGCAGCCGTGGTGGTCGCGTTCGTGGCCGCCGGCAACGGACCGATGTCGCGGGTGTGGGCGGTGCTGCTGGCGGTCGGTGGCTTCGTCACCGCCGGGGTGCTCGCCGGCCGGGTGCCCGGGTCGGTCACCGCGATACTGCCGGGTCTGCTGCGCGCCGACCGTCCGCTCGCGCTGGCGATCTACGCGGTCGCCGCGGCGCCCTGCCTGCTCCTGTTGTACGCGCTCCTCGGCACGCCCTGGCCGCTGGTGCTGGCGATCGCGGTCGGCGCGGCGGCGGAGTTCGTGGTGTGGCGGCAGGTCCTGCCGCAGGAGTGACGGCTAGGCGGACGGACCCCGCCGCGCCCATGTCCAGGCGTATCCGCTGTCCTCGCAGGAGAGCGCGGGTTCGCACAGATCGAGCGGCCGGAACGTGTCGACCATGACCGCGAGCTCGTCGAAGTAGTCCGCGCCGATCGCGCGCTCGGCGGCGCCCGGCTGCGGTCCGTGGGTGAAGCCCGCCGGGTGCAGCGAGATGGACCCCTGCTCGATGCCGGAGCCGCGCCGCGCCTCGTAGTTGCCGCCGGTGTAGAAGAGCATCTCGTCCGAGTCCACGTTGTGGTGGTTGTACGGCACGGGGATGGCCAGGGGGTGATAGTCGACCTTGCGCGGGACGAACGAGCAGATGACGAAGTTGGGACCCTGGAAGGTCTGGTGCACCGGCGGGGGCTGATGGATTCGTCCGGTGATCGGCTCGAAGTCGTGGATCGAGAAGGCCCACGGGTAGAGGTGGCCGTCCCAGCCGACCACGTCGAACGGGTGGTTGGCGTAGACGTAGCGGGTCCAGCCGCGCCGGTGCTGCACGTAGACCTCGACGTCCTCGCCGTCGACGAGCAGCGGCTGGTCCGGTCCGCGTACGTCGCGTTCGCAGTAGGGCGCGTGCTCGAGGAACTGCCCGCGCACCGACAGATAACGCTTGGGCGGGCCGATGTGGCCGGTCGCCTCGATGGTCAGCAGGCGGAGCGGCCCGGGCCCGACGGGGACGATCCGGTGGATGACCGAGGTCGGGATGATCACGTAATCGCCGGCGGCGACGTCGAGCGCCCCGAAGGGGGACTCGATCCTGGCGGCCCCGGACTCGACGTAGAGGCATTCGTCGCCGATGGCGTTGCGGTACAGCGGGGAGGGGCGGTCCGCGACGACGTACGAGACGCGGACGTCGTCGTTGGCGAGCAGATGCTGGCGCCCGAGCACGGGATCGGCTCCGACCCCGTCGAGCTTGTGGGTGCGCAGGTGCCGGGGCTTGAGTGGGCGGTTCGGCACGCGCGACCACGCCGGTGGGTTGAACTCCTCGGCGGCCACGATCGCGGTCGGCAGGTGGCGGTGGTAGAGGAGCGAGGAGTCGGAGGAGAAGCCCTCCTGGCCCATCAGCTCCTCGGCGTAGAGGGTGCCGTCCGGCTGTCGGAACTGGGTGTGCCGCTTACGGGGCAGCTCGCCGACGCTGCGGTAGTAGGGCATGTCGACCCTCCGTAATGTCGCGTTCACCGGCCGATAGCGTCCGATAATCGGACGCTATTGTCCGTTTCTTGTAGCGTCCACTAAGTTCTGTGTTCGTGTCAACGCAGGTGCCCCGGCTCTTCGCCGGACTCGTCGACGACGCTGCGGTCTTCCCGCCCGGCAGTGCGACGCTCCCCGCCGCCGTGACCGCGCACCGGGAGCACCGCGCCGCCTGGTACGCCGAACTGGTCGGTCCGCTACTCGTGCCCACATCGGCCCTGGCCGACGTGCCGGCGCTGCTCGCCGAGGATGAGCGGATCGAGGTCGGCGTGATCGGCGACCCGTCCGCGATCGGGCGGCTCTCCGCCCTGCGCGACGGCCTCGACCCGCGGGTCCGGATCCGGCAGGTCGAGGTCGCGGTCGCCAAGCGCGGCGAGGATCCACAGCCCGGACTCGCCGAACTCGTCGCGCTGCGCCCGCACCTCGACGGCGTCGACGTTTACGCCGAGGTCCCCCTGACCTGGGGGTTGCTGGACGCGCTGGACACGCTGGCCGGCGAGCGCTCGCGGGGCGCGCCGATCGCGGCGAAGTTCCGCACCGGCGGCCTCGCCGCGGAACTCTTCCCCACCCCGGTCGAACTCGCCGCGGTGATCTGTGCGTGCCGGGACCGGGAACTGCCCTTCAAGCTCACCGCGGGCCTGCACCACGCGGTACGCGACACCGACCCGGAGACCGGGTTCGCGCATCACGGTCTCCTCAACGTGCTCGTCGCCACGGCGGCCGCCGTGGACGGCGCGGAGGTGGCGGAGATCGCCGAGTTGCTCGCACTTACCGACGCGCTGCCGCTGGTCGAGGGAGCCCGCGCGCGACGCGCCACGCAACGTCCACTCTGGGTCGGCTTTGGCTCGTGCAGCATCAGCGAGCCGCTGACCGACCTGATCCGACTCGGACTGATCAACGGGGGCTTCGCGGAATGACATGGGTCGATGGAGCGACGGGCTCGCCGTACGGCGTGCACAATCTGCCGTACGGGGCATTCCGCCACGACGGGCGGGCGCCGCGGCTCGGCGTACGCATCGGGGATTTCGTGCTCGACCTCGACGGCGCGGAGGCCGCGGACCTGATCCTGGCCGGCGGTGTACTGCGCCAGCCGGTTCTCAACGATTTCCTCGCCCTGGGCCGTCCGCAGTGGGCCGCGGTGCGGCAGCGGATCGTCGATCTGCTCACGATGCCGGAGCACCGGGCCGCGGTCGAGCCCCTGTTGATCCCGCTCGCCGACGTCGAGCTGACCCTGCCGTTCGCGGTCGCCGACTACGTCGACTTCTACTCGTCCGAGCACCACGCGAGCAACGTCGGGCAGATCTTCCGGCCGGGCCAGCCCGCGCTGCTCCCCAACTGGCGTCACCTGCCGATCGGCTATCACGGCCGGGCGGGCACCGTGGTTTCCTCCGGCACGCCGGTGATCCGCCCCTGCGGGCAGCGCCCCACCTCCGACGGGCCGGTCTACGGCCCCTCGGCGCGCCTCGACATCGAGGCCGAGGTGGGGTTCGTGGTGGGCGTGCCGACCGGGCTGGGTGACCGGGTGCCGGTGGAGCGCTTCGCCGAGCACGTCTTCGGGGTGGTGCTGGTCAACGACTGGTCGGCGCGGGACATCCAGGCGTGGGAGTACCAGCCGCTCGGGCCGTTCCTCGGCAAATCCTTCGCCACCTCGGTCTCGGCGTGGGTGGTCTCGCTCGACGCGCTCGCGCACGCCTGGGTGCCGGCACCGCCGCAGGACCCGCCGGTCCTCGATTACCTGCGCGACGAGCCGCACCACGGTCTCGACCTGCGCATCGAGGTCGAATGGAACGGCGGCGTCGTGAGCCGGCCGCCGTTTTCGACCATGTACTGGACCCCCGCGCAGCAGCTCGCGCACCTGACCGTGAACGGCGCGTCGCTGCGGTCCGGCGATCTCTTCGCCTCCGGCACCGTGTCCGGTCCCGAGCGCGATCAGACCGGGTCGTTCCTCGAGCTCACCTGGGGTGGGCGGGAGCCGATGACGCTCGCCGACGGCAGCACCCGGACCTTCCTCGAAGACGGCGACACCGTGACGATCAGCGCGACGGCGCCCGGCCCGGACGGCACGACGATCGGGCTGGGCGAGGTGACCGGCACTGTACTGCCGGCCCGCGCCGTCGGCTGAGCAGAACCGACATGCGCATCGGCTGAATAGCCAAGATCAGATCAACGTGCGGTCGCCGACGCGAACCTAATGGATCGCCGGTTCTACCGCCGTCCGCCCCTATCCTGCATAAGGCCCTGAAGGTCGCTCTTTGGGGGATTTTGACCTTCTTACAGGAGTTCTTGTGCGACTTAGGGTACGTACGGCTTTACTGGCCGTGGCGATCGCGGCGGGGGCGGGGGCGGTCATGGGTACCGGTCCGGCGACGGCCGTTCCAGCGGCCAGCCCGTCGACCGCCGGGACCGATTTCTGGGTCGCTTTTCCACCGAACCTGTCGAGCACCTTGACGCTGTTCCTGACGGGGGCGGCGGACACCAGCGGTACGGTGCGCTGGCCGGATTCGACCACGAGCGCGTTCTCCGTCACGGCGGGTGAGGTGGCGGCGGTCCCCGTTCCGACGTCGGTGGCCACCATGCCGCTCGAGGGCACCGCGAACGTGGGTATCCATATCACCGCGGGACTGCCGATCACGGTGTACGGCTTGAACTTCATGAACGGCACCTCGGACGCCTACGTGGCGCTTCCGACCACGACGCTGGGCACCCGGTACCGGGCGCTGGCCCACAAGACAACGCAGCCGGGATACCCGAGCCGGCTGACCGTGCTGGCGACCGGGGACGGCACCACCGTGACGGTGACGCCGAAGAACGCGATCGGCGGCCGTCCCGCGGGAACCCCCTACACCGTTTCCCTTAACGCCGGTCAGGTTTACACGGTCGCGTCGACCACGACGGCCGGGGCGGAGGCCGACGTCACGGGCGCGCTGGTCGCCTCGGACAAGCCGGTCGCCGTTTACGCCGGGGTCGGCTGTGGAAATATCGGCGTCGGCGCCTGCGATCACATTGTCGAAGCGATGACGCCGACGAAGTCGTGGGGTACGTCGTTCCTCCTGGTGCGTTACGCGAAGGCGTCGGGCGGCGACCCGGTGAGGGTGCTCGCGGATCAGGACGGTACCGAGGTGAAGGTTGACGGTTCGGTGGTCGCCACGCTCGCGGCCGGTGAGTTCTACGAGGGCACGCTGATGGCCAGCGGCGGCAACACCGGCGCGTTGATCACCACGAGCAAGCCTGCGCTCGTCGCGCAGTACATGACGAACAATGCGTACGGCCCTTCCGGCAGCACAGTGACGGGTGACCCGTCCTCGATGCTGGTACCCCCGTATCAGCAGTACCTCGACTCGTACACGCTGGCCACGCCGGGCAGCGGGTTCGCCTTCAACGCGGTCAACGTCGCGATCCCGACCAGCGCGATCGGCAGCCTGACTCTGGACGGCGAGCCCGTCCCGGCCGGCTCGTTCGCTGCGATCGGCAGCACCGGCTTCTCCTCCGCCCAACTCAGCGTCGGGCTCGGCACGCACAACCTGCGCGCCAGCGCGCCGTTCGGGGCGTTCGCCTACGGCGCCAACGACTACAACTCCTACGCCTACCCGGGCGGGGCCGGCCTGTCCCCGGTCGCCTCGGTCGCGCGTGTGACCGTCAACCCGGCGAGCGTCACCGGTACCGTCGGGAAGAACGCCTGCCTGACCGCCACCGTCACCGACGCCGGGAACGCCCCGGTCGCTGGGGTTCGGGTCGACATCACGGCCACCGGGGCCAACAACGGTGCGACCGGCAATGCGATCACGGCTTCGGATGGTACGGCGCGCGTCTGCTACACCGGTGCCCAAACCGGCACGGACACCGTGCGCGTCGCCGTCGGCACCGAGACCGTGACCGCGACCGTGACCTGGGCCAACGCCGCCGGCCGCCCCGCAGCGCCGTCCGCGCCCGGTGTCCGCGCCGGGGACCGCTCGGTGAAGGTGGACTGGACCGTGCCGGCGAGCAACGGTTCGACGATCACGGGGTACACGGTGACCAGCGCGCCCGGGGGGTTGACCTGCAACGCGACGGCGCCGGCCACCACCTGCACGGTCGGTCGGCTGTCCAACGGCACGGCGTACACCTTCACGGTCGTCGCGCATTCCAGCGCCGGTGACTCGCCGGCCAGCGCGGCCAGCGTCGCGGTCACGCCCACCGCCACGTCGACCACGCCGACGGCGCCCGCCACGCCCGGTGTCCGCGCCGGGGACCGCTCGGTGAAGGTGGACTGGACCGTGCCGGCGAGCAACGGTTCGACGATCACGGGGTACACGGTGACCAGCGCGCCCGGGGGGTTGACCTGCAACGCGACGGCGCCGGCCACCACCTGCACGGTCGGTCGGCTGTCCAACGGCACGGCGTACACCTTCACGGTCGTCGCGCATTCCAGCGCCGGTGACTCGCCGGCCAGCGCGGCCAGCGTCGCGGTCACGCCCACCGCCACGTCGACCACGACCACGCTGACCGTCGACGACACCGAACCGGTGCAGGGCGGCACGATCACGCTCACCGCGCGCGGGTACCGGACCGGCAGCATCGTCGAGTTCTACCTGCACTCCAAGCCCGTGTTCCTGGGTACGGCCGTCGCCGACGAGGCCGGCGTCGCGACGCTGAACGCCTCCCTGCCGGCTGGCGTCACCGGATCGCACAACGTCGTGGCCGTGGGTACCGCACCCGACGGCACCCCCATCAGCCGCCATCTCAGGATCACCGTGGCCGCCTCCTCGGGTGGGCTGGCCCGCACCGGCTCCGACACCATCGGCTACCTCGGGGCGGGCGTCGCACTCATCCTCGTCGGCGCCGCGCTGTATATCGCCGCGCGCAAGCGCAAGCACATGCGCCGCCGGGAGGTGTGACACGGGAGCGTGACCGGTCCGGGGCCGCCGACGCGGGGACGCGGCGCGGGTGTCAGCGGGTGGCGGCGCAGGCCAACGCGACAAGCAGTGAACGCCGGTGTGACAGTGCCGGGTGGGTTCAGTTCGCCTACCCGCGCAGCACACGGTCGCGAAACGGCTACAGGTTCCCGGCGCGTCCCCGTACTGTTGACGCAGGGAGGCGCCATGTCGACGGTGACGGTGACACGCATACTCGATGCGCCCGCCGAGCGCATCTGGCGGGTCATGACCGACCTGACCGACCGGGTCACCTGGCTTTCCACTGTGGACGACGTGCGGGTGCTGACCCCCGGTCGGTTCGGCCCCGGGACCATCTGGTGCGAGTCCCGGACGATGCCGGACGGCACCCGCGTAACCGAGGAGTTCCACGTCGACGACTGCGCCGCGCCCCACCGCTTCGTGGTCACCTCGCGCGGGGATGGCGCCGACTACCGCATGACGTACACCCTCACCCCGGTCGACGTCGGCCGCCGTCGCGGTGGCACCGCCGTCGAGATCGTGCAGGACGGAGCGCCCAACGGCGCGGGCGGCCGGTTTCTGGCACTGGTGCTCGGCGGTCTCGCCGCCCGCACCGTCGAAGGCGCGCTCCGCCGCGACCTGGCCGACCTGGCTCTCGCCGTCACCCGCCCCGCGCGGACCGACGGCGACCCCGCTGCGGCCGCCTGACCTGCCGGCATCGGATCCGGGCGCGGTCGATAGGGTGCCCGCGGAGGTGCGGGCATGGGGGACGCCGAGGTCACGGCGGAGCGGGGCGGCGTACGACGCTGGCCCCGGACCGCGGCGATCGCGGCGGCGTTAGCCGTCGCCCTCGCGGTCACCGTCGCCATCGCGTACCGCGTCCTGGCTCCGACCGAGGTCGTCACGCCCGCACGGGCCGACTATCCGCCGCCACCGACCGTCGGGCCTGGGGTGGTCGCCCGGTTGTCGGTCGCCCCCCTGATCGTCGACGGCCGGCTCCGGCTGTACGCCGCCGCCCGCCAGGTCCGCGCGGACGGTCCGGTGAACGCCAAGGCGCAGGTCACCCCGTACTGGTCCTACCGGCGCTGGCCGCAGCAGCTCGTGGGCGTGGTGGCCGACGGCTCCACAGTGCTGACCCGGTGGTCGGACGGTCGGTTGGTCGCGCTGGACGCGCGGACGGGCCGCCCCACCTGGCGGACCGCCGGCCCACCCCCACAATCCGGGACGTACGCCGGCCGCCGCACCGGCGCGCTCACCGTCTACGCCGCGCCGGGCCTGCACACGGCGGTCGCGCGCGACGGGCGAGCGGTCGCCGTGGTCGAGGGCGATCGCGGGGCGCGCGGGTTCGACCTGCGCACCGGCGGCGAGTTGTGGCGCGCCGACGGGACGTGCCCGCCGGAGGGCTTCACCACACGCGCCGGGGAGTACGTCACGCTGGACCCGTGCGCGTCGCCGCGGACACTGCGGTTCCGGGAGGTGACGACGGGTCGGGTGCTGCGCGACTGGCGCCCGGACGGGACCGACCCGGAGCTCGGCGTGCAGCCGGTGGGCTGCGCCGTCGCCCGGTCGGCCTGCCCGGCGGCTCGTACGACCAGCGGCGGCGCCACCCGCGGCTGGCTGCTGGACGGCGCCGCGCCGCTCGCCGCGACCGCGCTCGACGAGCCGGAAACGTGGCTGGTCGGGGACGCGGCCGTGCGGCTCAGCCCGGACGGTGCGGAGCTGACCGGCCGGTCGGCCCGGACCGGGGCGGAGCTGTGGCGTCAGTCGCTCCCGGCGGCGGCCGACACCCCGGTCGGCGCGGAGCCGACCCGACTGATCGCTGCCCAGCCCGGCCGGGTGCATCTGCTCACGCCGGGCCGCGACCTGATCACCATTGACCCCGCGACCGGGGCGCAGCGATCGCAGTTCGTGCTGCGCACCGGGCAGGAGAAGACCAACTGGGCGCCCGGCTTCGTCTACGCCAGCGACGGCTTCATCGCGGTGGAACGCCTCACCGAGCCGGTGGACCCGACAGCGAAGGACGCCGAGTACTACCGCAGCGCCGAAACGATCATCTTCGGGGCGACCTGACGAGGCACCGCCGGCCGCGCCGGAGGACGCTCCCCCGGCTCCCCGCCTCCCCGGGCACCCGGCTCCCCGCCGATCAAGGACCCTGCCTCGTCGACGGGGAGCATCCGTTCAGAGGGCGGTTTCGGCGACCGACAGGAACGCGTCGTTCTCCTCGGCGGTCCCGATCGTGACCCGCACGCCGTCGCCCTGGAACGGGCGGACGATCACCCCGCGCGCCTCGCAGGCCGCGCTGAACGCCGCCGCCCGGTCGCCCAGCGGCAACCACACGAAGTTGGCCTGGCTCTCTGGCACGTCCGGCAGCAGCTTGCGCAGCGCCTCGGTCACCCGCTCCCGCTCCGCGACGACGAGGGCGCAGCGACGGCGTACCTCCTCCTCCTGCGCGAGCGCGGCCAGCGCCCCCGCCTGAGCCGCCAGGCTCGTGGAGAACGGGGTCACCACCTTGCGCACGGCGGCCGCGACCTCGGGGTGCGCGACGAGGAAGCCGATCCGCAGGCCGGCCAGGCCCCAGGCCTTGGAGAGCGTCCGCAGCACCACCACGTTGGGACGGTCCGCGTAGGCCTCCAGCCCGTCCGGGACGTCCGGGTCGGTGACGAACTCGCGGTAGGCCTCGTCGAGGACGACCAGCACGTCGTCGGGGACCGCGGCGAGGAAGCGGTCGAGTTCGGGACGGCGCAGGCTGGTGCCGGTCGGGTTGTTCGGGTTGCAGACGAGGATCATGCGCGTCCGGTCGGTCACCGCCGCCGCCATCGCGGCCAGGTCGTGACCGTGGTCGGCCGTGTTGGGCACCCGGACGCTGGTCGCGCCGGTGGTCGCCGCGATGATCGGGTACGCCTCGAAGGAGCGCCACGAGTAGAGGATCTCGTCGCCGGGCAGGCAGGTGGCCCGGGCCAGGTGCTCGGCGAGCGCCACCGACCCGCACCCGGTGGCGATGCGGTCGGCCGCCACGCCGTAACGGGCGGCGAGCGTCGCGCGCAGCGCCACCACTCCCATGTCCGGGTAGCGGTGCACGCCCGCCACCGCCTGAGCGACCGCCTCCACGACCCCGGGCAACGGTCCGTACGGCACCTCGTTGCTCGCCAGCTTGATCGCCTCGGTCAGCCCGAGCTCGCGGGCGAGGTCGGCGGGGCTGCGACCGGGCACGTAGTTGGGGAGCGCGTCCAGATCGGCGCGGGTCAGCCCGAGTCGCCGGGGACGCTGCTCGGGGTCGGACGACCGGGTCATGCTGAGCCTCCAGGGGTGTCGGAGCGGTCCTCGGTGTCGGCGTCGGAGATCCCGGTGGTCGCCGCGGTAGCGGGGCGCGCCCGGGGGAGTCGCACCACTACCGTCTGCGCCGTCTTGTCGTGCAGCGCCTGGTAGAGCGGTCGATCGAACAGGACATAGGCGCAGTCGACAAGTTGCATCACGAACCCGACGCAGCAGACCCAGAGCAGGGTCGGGAGGCCGAGGGTGTTCCAGCGCCGGAACGAGCGGCCGAAGCCGAGCGGTCCGTCCCGATCCAGCCGGGTCACCTTCAGACGCATGATTCGCTTGCCCAGAGTCTGCCCCGTGTTGGCCGTCGCCGGCACCTCGTAGGCGAACCAGAGCGCCGCCGCGAGCAGGACGATCACGATCTGCAGGCTGTCCGCGCGCTCGCCCGGCATGGGCAGCCCCTCGCGCGAACTGTCACCGGCGAGCGTCCGGCGCCACAATTCGCCGATGAACGGCGACATCTCCTGCACGTACTGCCAGACGAACCAGCCGTTCACGACGACATTGAGCAGCAGGACCAGCCCGATGTCGATCAGCCGGGCGGCCAGTCGGGCGCCGAGCGGGGCCAGGGCTAGCCCGTGCGGGCGCGGCGGCGGGGCGATGACATAGCCGTACGGGGGCGGGTAGGGCCAGCCCGGCGGCGGCGGGCCCGGCGCGGGCGGGAACGGTTGCCCTCCCGGAACCGGATGCGCGACCGGGGTCGGCGGGTGGGTCATGTTGGGCGGAACCGGTGGGCCGGCCGCCCAGGGTGGGGCGGCAGGCGGTGGGACCTGCGGGTGCTGGTCCATCGGCGCCGGCGCGGGTTCCGGCGCCGGCTCGGCCGGCGGCGGACCCTCCGGCGGCGTCACGTCGGCCGGCAGCGCCGCGCCGACCCATCCCCCGCCGTCCCAGTAGCGCTGGCTGGTCGGCTCGGCGGGGTCCTTGTACCACCCCGGCATCACAGAACTCACGCTGGAACCTTAACGACAACCGTGCGGGCGAACTTGTCGTGCAGGCACTGCTGGTAGGGCTTGTCCCACAACTGCCACAGCCCGTCCAGGTAGCTGAACCCCGGCACGAACGTCGCCGCCACGTACTGCACGAGGAAGCGCTTGGCCGCGGATGCGCGGTCGAGGGCCGCGTCGGGGGCGAGCGGGACGACCCGCAGCTTCATCACCTTCTTGCCCAGCGTCTGGCCGCTGCGGAACATCATCTCCACGTAGTAGATGTACGTCAGGATCAACATGACGACGATCAGGGCGAACTCCAGCAGCAGGAGCGGCAGGAAGAAGCTCATGAAGTCCGGCTCCGGCACCGTGCCGTCCGGGTTCACGACGAACATGTCCGGCGCGATCGCGGTGAAGAAGATGATCATCGCGGGCACCATGAGCACCATGGCGACGCCCATCAGAACGACGCTGTCGATGAGGTGCGCCAGAAACCGGTCCAGGAATGTCGCGAGCGGCTGTCCCGCCGGACTGAGCGGCGCCGGCAGCGGCGGATATCCGGGGGCGCCGTACCGCACCGGCGGCCCGTATCCGGGCGGCGGACCGTAGCCCGACGGTGCGCCGTATCCCGGGGGTGACGGATAGCCGGCCGGGTTCCACTGCGGGGGCGGCGTGGCGGGGTGGCTCGGCGGCTGCGTGACGCCACCGGGGACGGGCGTGGGCCCGTACCCCGGTGGCGTACCGGTCCCCGACGACGCTGGCGGGGGCGGCGCGGGGGGCGACGTCGTCGCGTCGGAAGGCTCCTGGATCACCGGAACAGTGTTACAGGTTCCCGCGAAGCTCCTGTTCCCGCTCGATCGCCTGGAACAGCGCCTTGAAGTTGCCCTTGCCGAAGCCGAGCGACCCGTGACGTTCGATCAGTTCGAAGAAGACGGTCGGCCGGTCCTGCACGGGCTTGGTGAAGATCTGGAGCAGGTAACCGTCCTCGTCCCGATCGACGAGGATCTTGCGGGCCTTGAGCTCCTCTATCGGCGCGCGCACCTCGCCGATCCGCTCCCGCAGCTCCGGGTCGTCGTAGTACGAGTCGGGCGTGTCCAGGAACTCGACGCCGGCCGCCCGCATCGCGTCGACGCTGGCGAGGATGTCGTTCGTGGCCACCGCGATGTGCTGGGCGCCGGGGCCTCCGTAGAACTCCAGGTATTCGTCGATCTGCGACTTCTTACGGGCGACCGCCGGCTCGTTGAGCGGGAATTTCACCTTGCGGGTGCCGCTGGCGACCACTTTGCTCATCAGCGCGGAGTAGTCGGTGGCGATGTCGTCGCCGACGAACTCGGCCATGTTGGTGAAGCCCATGACGCGGCGGTAGAACTCCACCCACTCGTCCATCTTGCCCAGCTCGACGTTGCCGACCACGTGGTCGACGGCCTGGAAGAAACGCTTGGGCTGCACGCCGGCGTCGACCATAGGTTGCCGGTCGACGATGGGCTTACGCGCCGTGAAGCCCGGCAGGAAGGGACCGCTGTAGCGGGAGCGGTCAACCAGCGAGTGGAGCGTGTCGCCGTACGCGGCGATCGAGGCGAACCGGACGGTGCCGTGCTCGTCGGTGAGGTCGTGCGGGGCGGTGACGCCGGTCGCGCCCTCGGCGAGGGCGTGCGCGTACGCCGCGTCGACGTCGGGCACTTCCAGCGCGATGTCGGACACCCCGTCGCTGTGCGCGGCGACGTGCGCCGCCGCGGCCGCCTCGCGGTGCACGGCCCCGGTGAGTACGAATCGGGCGGAGCCGCTGGTCAGCACGTACTCGGCGTGGTCGCGGTAGCCCTGCTCCGGCCCGCGGTAGGCCACACAGGTCATTCCGAACGCGGTCGAGTAGTAGTGGGCCGCCTGCTTCGCGTTGCCGACCAGGAACCGGACATGGTCGAGGCCCTTCACCGGGAACGGGTCGGCGGTGATGTCGTGGGCGACCGCACCGATCAACTCGTCGACGTCGACGTCCTCAGTGGTCTGCGGTCGGTCGATGGCGTGGGTCATCGCGGTCACTCCCTCTCAGGGTGGCCGGGCGCTGGTGACACCCGTGCGGACTGGCTCTGCGGCGAGGATCGCGGTACCGGGGTGACCTGGGCAACTGTCTGCTTGAACGCTGGTCAGGTTGCGCAGTTGGTAGGGTCAATTGCTGTGACCGCTATGCAGGATGTCCAGCTCGATGACCTGGATGCTGAGCTGATCGCCCTGCTGGCGGTCGAGCCGCGGATCGGCGTGCTGGAGTGCTCGCGCCGGCTGCGGGTGGCCCGCGGCACGGTGCAGGCCCGGCTGGACAAGTTGCTCGCCCGCGGCGTGATCCGTGGCTTCGGTCCCGAGGTCGAGCCTGCCGCGATCGGCTTCGGGGTGACCTCCTTCGTCACCCTCGAGATCAGTCAGCGGTACGGCCACGACGCGGTGGCGGCGCACCTGTCGGACATTCCGGAGGTGCTCGAGGCGCACACCATCACCGGCTCCGGTGACCTGCTCTGCCGGATCGTCGCCCGGTCGAACACCGATCTGCAGCGGGTGATCGACCAGATCGTCTCGTACGAGGGGATCGTCCGCGCCTCGACGATCATCGCGTTGGCCGAGCAGATCCCGTACCGGGTGCTGCCGCTGGTGCGCTCCGCGGCCGGTGGGCCGGTCGAGACACGCCCTGGCCGGGCACGGAGCCCGGAAGATGTGAACCGCCGGCAAGTGGACCAAACCAGATCGACACGGGCAAATAACGCCGATTAGGCAAGGTCTATTTCCGTACCCCTCCGTCGCTACCGTGGCCGGGTGGCGAAGGGGACCACCGGCGGGCCGTGTGTGAAGTGCTTAGTCGCCTTCGTGGCGACGGTCATCATCGTGCTCGCGGCCACCAACGTGTGGAACCCCTTTCCGACCGTCTGGGACTGGGTCGGGCGCAACCAGCCGCTGTCGGAGCCCGACGTGGTGTGGCAGCAGCGCATCGGCGGCACGCCGAAAACGGTGACGATCACCGACACGGCGGTTGTCGTGGAGGAGCGGCTCGCGGTCGAGGCGCGCAGCCTCGCATCCGGCGTGCAGCTGTGGCGGAAGAAGGTCGACTGGGCCGCCGTCGCGGGCGGCGGCGACAGTGCGGTCGTCGCGATCGGGCACCTTCTGGTCAAGGGCTACGAGGTGCTGGATCCGTCCAGCGGCGCGGTGCGCCGGCGGGACGACCAGGCGGTCGCCGTCTGGACGTACCGGAACGCGCTGCTCGACGTGCGCTGCGCCGGGCCGCGCGACTGTCTGCTCAGCGCCTGGGCCCCGCGCGGCACCAAGCCGTTGTGGACCACCCCGTTACCCGGCATCGGATTCGTGCTCTTCGCCGACAACCCGGAACTGCTCGGTGCCCGGCCGCTGACCACCCGCCAGGTCGCGGTCCACGCCGGCGGTCCGGAGTTGATGCCGCCGCTGCTGGGGTTCCCGATCGACGGACGGGTCCACGTGGTCGATACCGCCCTCGGCCGAACCGTGCAGGAGTTGCAGCCGGACCAGCACCAACGGATCAGCGTGGTCGGGGGGCGGGTATTGCGGACTGTCGCCACCAGCGAGGACGGCACCTGTTACTTCACGGTCGAGGCGCACGACCCGGCGAACGGGCAGCGGGTCTGGCGCAAGGCCGGGGTCAACCTGCGTACGGCGAACGGGGCGGGCTGCGTGCAACGGGAGAACCCGGCGGGCAGTCAGAACGTGATCGTGGGCGTCTCGCCCGAGCGGCGGGAGTTGGTCATCGACGCGTACGACGGGCGGACGCTCTGGACCGGCGCGGAGGGGGAGCCGCTGCTGGCGGTCGACGACCGGTACGCCCTCGCCCGCGGGGCGGACGGCGGGTCGCTCAAGGGGTACGAGTTGGGCGTGCGGGCACAGCGTTGGAACCGCCCGGTCCAGCCGGACGCCAACGCGGCGCTCGCCCGCTACGCCGCGGTGGTCGTGGAGCGCAAGCCCGACCGGATCATCGCCCTCGACCCGCGCACCGGGCGCGAGCTGATCAGGCTGAACTCGTCGGCCAAGGTGCTCGCGCTCGGGCCGGGCGGCATGGTGATCGGCGAGGGGCGCGAGATCGGATATGTGCGCTTCGGTGCCGTCCCGGAGCAGCCCGGCATCCCGCGCCCCGGTCCCGACGGCACCGCGCCGGTTCCCGGCGACACCGGGCCGGCGCCGGGCGACGGCGGGCCGGGACCCGACGATGCGGGGCCGGACGGCCAGCCCTGCGACGGACCGAAGGAGCCGAGCTGCCCGACGCGGAACGGTGCGCCGGAGCGCTGAGCTGGAGCGCGACACGCCGGGGCAGTGGCCAGTCCCACCAGTCGCCACGCCGCTACGCCAACCGCAGCGGGCTGCCCTAGGCTTGCCGCTCATGAGCAGTACCGCGTTCTCGTACTCCCCGTTGCTTCCCCTGGGCGACGACCAGACCGACTATCGCCTGGTCACCGACGAGGGCGTCGATGTGGTGCACGGCCCGGGCGGGCGGCGGTTCCTCACCGTCGAGCCGGCGGTGCTGACCGCGCTGACCGCCGAGGCGATGCACGACATCGCGCACTACCTCCGTCCGGCGCACCTGGCGCAGCTCCGCTCGATCATCGAGGACCCCGCGGCTTCGCCGAACGACCGGTTCGTCGCGCTCGACCTGCTCCGCAACGCGAACATCGCGGCCGGCGGTGTCCTGCCGATGTGCCAGGACACCGGAACGGCGATCGTGATGGGCAAGCGTGGGCGGCACGTGCTGACCGACGGCTCCGACGAGTCGGCGATCGCGCACGGCGTCTACGAGGCGTACACCAAGCTCAACCTGCGCTACTCGCAGCTCGCCCCGATCACGATGTGGGAAGAGCGGAACACCGGGACCAACCTGCCGGCCCAGATCGAGCTTTACGCGGAGGATCCGGGCGGCCACCCCGACGCCTACAAGTTCCTCTTCATGGCCAAGGGCGGCGGCTCGGCCAACAAGTCCTACCTCTACCAGGAGACCAAGGCGCTGCTGAACCCGACGCGGATGATGCAGTTCCTGGAGGAGAAGCTGCGGCTGATCGGCACCGCCGCCTGCCCGCCCTACCACCTGGCGGTCGTCATCGGCGGCACCTCCGGCGAGCACGCGCTGAAGACCGCGAAGCTCGCCTCGGCGAAGTACCTCGACACCATGCCGACGTCCGGGTCGATGCTCGCCCACGGCTTCCGCGACGTGGAGCTCGAGGCCGAGGTCCTGGAGCTGACCCGTCAGTTCGGCATCGGCGCGCAGTTCGGTGGTCGCTACTTCTGTCACGACGTGCGGGTGATCCGGCTGCCCCGGCACGGCGCCTCCTGCCCGGTGGCGATCGCCGTCTCCTGCTCGGCCGACCGCCAGGCGGTCGCCAAGATCACCCCGTCGGGGGTGTGGTTGGAGCGCCTGGAGACCGACCCGGCCCGCTTCCTGCCCGACGTGACCGACGCCCAGCTCGACGCCGGCGCCGACGTGGTCCGCGTCGACCTCAACCGGCCGATGGATGAGATCCGCGCCGAGCTCTCGAAATACCCCGTCAAGACGCGGCTGTCGCTGACCGGTCCACTGGTGGTCGCCCGGGACATCGCGCACGCCAGGATCGCCGAGCGGCTCGACGCGGGCGAGCCGATGCCCCAGTACCTGCGCGACCACGCGGTCTACTACGCCGGCCCGGCGAAGACGCCCGAGGGCTACGCCTCCGGCTCGTTCGGGCCGACGACGGCGGGGCGGATGGACGCGTACGTGGCGAAGTTCCAGGCCGCCGGGGGTTCGCAGGTGATGCTCGCCAAGGGCAACCGGTCGAGCCAGGTGACCCGGTCGTGCCAGGAGAACGGCGGGTTCTACCTCGGCTCGATCGGTGGCCCCGCCGCGCGGCTGGCCCAGGACTGCATCAAGCACGTCGAGGTCCTCGAATACCCGGAGCTGGGTATGGAGGCGGTGTGGAAGATCGAGGTCGAGGACTTCCCGGCCTTCATCGTGGTCGACGACAAGGGCAACGATTTCTTCGCCGAGGTCACCAAGCCGGTTCTCACCATCGGCCGCGGCTGACCGCTCCCGCCCCTCTGCGTGATCAAGGGGCCCGCAGCGCGACACGCCGGAGGCGGTGCGGGGGACCCCTTGATCAGCGCGAGCGGGTGGGCGGTGCGTCAGCCGCAGTGCACCCCGAGCGGCACGAACCACGCGGTCATCTCGTTCTCGAGGGTCTTGCTCTCGTCCTCGAGGTCCTTGGCCTTCATCGTGTCGAAGATCTTGCCGCTGGTCGCGCTCGCCTCGACGTTCGTGGCCGCCTCCTCGCCCCCCTCCTGCACCTTCGGGTCCTTCGCGGCGGCCGTGGCCGTCCGGATCTTCGCGGCCAGCTTCTTCAGCTCGGCCTGCCCGGTGGCCTTCGCCTTCTTGGCCTGCGCGGTGTTGCCGGCCTCCCGGTAGACCACCGTCTTGGCGAGCGCCTCGGCGAACGGCACGATGTCCTTGTCGAGCAGGGTGTCGATCTTGCCGCAGACCTCCTTCGTGTCCGCGGTGTAGTCCTCGGACGGCGTGGGCGACGGGGCGGCGGAGGTGGCCGCGGGGGCGGCCTTCGGCTCGGACTTCGTGCCGCAGCCGCCGGCGACGGCGAGCGCACCGGCCAGCGTGAGGACAGCGAGGGTTCGACGCATCAGTGGTTCCTGTTCTGCGAAGTGATCAGATCGGCCGGCGGAGTCTACGGGAAGCCTGAACGTTTGCTGTGGCACGGACACGGCCGCGTTCTCCCGACGTGGCGCGACCGCTACTGCGCTGGCGGTCGCGGTGGCACGCGGCAGTATGAGGGGATGAGCGACTACCGGGCCGAACGCGACACGATGGGCGAGGTCGAGGTCCCCGTCGACGCGCTGTGGGGAGCCCAGACGCAGCGTGGTGGTCGACGACAAGGGCAACGATTTTTCGCCGAGGTCACCAAGCCGGTGCTGACGATCGGTCGCGGCTGACCTCCATGTGGTGAGCTTCGCCGCGCGGGGCGCGGCTCGGTGCGGCGAAGCTCATGATCGCCCATACGGGTCGGCGGCTCAGCCGCAGAGCACCCCGAGCGGCACGATCCACGACGTGAACTCCGGCTTCAACACCTTGTCCAAGTCGTCCGGGGTCTTCAGCTTGTCCAAGACCTTGCCGTCGGCCGCGGTCGTTTCGACGTTCGTGGCGGCTTCCTCGCCCGCCTCCCGCAGTGCGGGATTCTGCGCCTTCGCTGTGGTTGTCCGGATGTTGCCCGCGAACTTCCGCAGCACGTTCTGCACGTTGGTCTTCGCCTTCGCCGCCTGCGTGGCGTTGCCGACGTTGTTGTAGAGCATCATCTTGACGGCCGCTTCGCCGAACCTCTTCATCTCCGTGTCGACGAGCGTGCCGAACTCGTCGCAGATCTTCTTCGTGTCCGCGGTGTAGTCGGCGGACGGGGTCGGTGAAGGGCTCGGGGACGCGGAGGTCGCGGCCGGGGCCGGGACGGGGGTTTTGGTGCTGCCGCAACCGGCGGCGACGGCGAGCGCGACGGCCAGGGTGAGGACGGCAGGGGTACGTCGCATCGAGAGTTTCCGTTCTGGTTCCGGACGTATGTTGATCAGACATCATCGGTGCTCAGCCGCGTTTTTCTAAAATCCTCTGAGGATTCTTTCCTGTGTTGTGACCGCGTCCGGCCGGACCACGTCCGACGGATTGATGAGTAGACGAACGCGGTTCCGGGCAGGATGGACGCGTGACGACGAACCAGGTGCCCGGCTTCCGGATCGAGCGCGACACGATGGGCGAGGTCGAGGTCCCCGTCGACGCGCTGTGGGGAGCCCAGACGCAGCGTGCGGTGCAGAACTTCCCGGTCTCCGGGCGCGGCCTGGAGCCGGCGCACATCCGGGCGCTGGCCCAGATCAAGGGGGCGGCGGCGCAGGTCAACGCGGATCTCGGCGTCATACCGTCCGGCGTGGCCGAGGCGATCGCGACGGCGGCCGCGCACGTGGCGAGCGGCGGCTACGACGACCAGTTTCCCGTCGACGTCTTCCAGACCGGCTCCGGCACGTCGTCCAACATGAACACCAACGAGGTCATCGCCACCCTGGCCGCCCGTGAGCTGGGCCAGCCGGTGCACCCGAACGACCACGTCAACGCGTCGCAGTCGAGCAATGACGTCTTCCCGTCCTCGATCCACCTCGCCGCCACGTACGCGGTGCTGCACGACCTGGTGCCGGCGCTGCGTCACCTCGACGAGTCGCTGACCGCGAAGGCGGAGGAGTTCGCGTCCGTGGTCAAGTCCGGGCGCACGCACCTGATGGACGCCACCCCGGTCACCCTTGGTCAGGAGTTCTCCGGCTACGCCGCGCAGGTCCGCTACGGGGTGGATCGGCTGGAGTCGTCGCTGCCCCGGCTGGCCGAGTTGCCGCTCGGCGGCACCGCGGTCGGCACCGGCATCAACACGCCGGCCGGGTTCGCCGCCGCCGTCATCGGCCGGCTCCGCGAGGTGACCGGGCTGCCGCTGACCGAGGCGCGCAACCACTTCGAGGCGCAGGGCGCGCGGGACGCCCTCGTCGAGGCGTCGGGCCAGCTCCGCACGATCGCGGTGGGGCTCTACAAGATCGCCAACGACATCCGGTGGATGGGCTCCGGGCCCCGCGCAGGGCTGCGCGAGCTGCTCCTGCCCGACCTGCAGCCCGGCTCGTCGATCATGCCCGGCAAGGTGAACCCGGTGGTCTGCGAGTCGGTGCGACAGGTCTGCGCGCAGGTGATCGGCAACGACGCGACGGTCGGGTTCGCCGGCTCGCAGGGCGACTTCGAACTCAACGTGATGCTCCCGGTGATGGGCCGCAACCTGCTCGAATCGATCCGGCTGCTGGCCGCCGTCAGCCGGTTGCTCGCCGACCGCTGCGTGGCGGGCCTCGTCGCGGACGAGGACATGTGCCGGGAGTACGCCGAGGGCTCGCCCTCGATCGCCACTCCGCTCAACCGCTTCCTCGGATACGACGAAGTGGCCTCGATCGCCAAGCAGGCCCTTGCCGAGGGGAAGGCGATCCGGGCGGTCGTCGTCGAGCGCGGGCATGTGGAGGCCGGCCGCCTTACCGAGCAGCAACTCGACGAGGCGCTCGACGTGCTGCGGATGACCCGGCCCGTGCCGGAGACGCCCGCGAGCGTGGAGTGATCACGCCATGAAGATCGCGCTATTTCCCTGAGGATCGCGCTACTGCCCCGATGTAGTGCCTTCCTCGTGGCGCGAAGCCACCACATCCCCGAAGCACCGCGATCTTGCGGGCTCTGCGGAACGGCGCCACACGTCGCCTGGTGCGGCGCCTTCGGGGACCGCTCGGGCGCCCCCTACCCTTGCGTGAGTGATCAGCACTGTCGTCTTCGACGCCGATGAAACCCTGATCGACCTGCGCCCGGCGGTGACCGGGGCGTTGGTCTCCGTACTCGAAGAGATGCGGCGGCTGACGCCGGCGGCGGCCGCAGTCTCGCTCGCGGACCTGGAGTCCGACTGGGGTGCGGTCTTCGGCGACCTGGCGGCGGCGCCGGTGACGCAGATCCGCCGGGCGGCGCTGGCCCGATCATTGGCGCGCGCCGGCCTCGACGGCGATCTCGACCGGGTCGCGGAGCTTTTCTTCGCCCGCCGTTTCGCGCTGAGCCGCCCCTTCGCCGATGCGCTGCCGACGTTGGCCCGACTGCGCGGCAGCTACGTCGTGGGCTTCGCGACCAACGGCAACAGTCGGGCCGAGCGGTGCGGTCTGGCCGGGGAGTTCGCCTTCGAGCTGTACGCGCACCTCGACGGCGTGCCGAAGAAGCCGGCGCCGGGGTTCTACGAGGCGGTGATCGCGGCGGCCGATGTGCGGCCGTCCTCGATCGTCCACGTTGGAGACACGTGGGAGCACGATGTGCTGGCGGCCCGGGCTGCCGGGTTGCGGACCATCTGGCTCAACCGGGCCGGTCTGCCGCGACCGGCCGGCCCCGCGCCGGACAGCGAGATCTCGTCTCTGGCCGACCTGCCCGCCGCGCTCGACGGGCTCCGAGCCCTAGACCCGAGGCGCGAACGGGGGTAATTCAGCCTCCCCACTGGCGGACCTGAACGCGATCAGGTGTGATGGCTCACACGTGCCTCAACGAGAGGAAAAAATGTGTTGAGCAGACGCTTTACCGCCGGTGCCGTCGCGACCGCGACGGCACTGGTCATGGTGGCGACGGTGCCGACCGGCGCGGCCACAGCCGCGCCTACCCGGTCGACTGAATACACCGTGGTTTCCGCCGACGGGGTCTCCGCCGACGCTGCGCTCGCCGCGATCACCGCGGCCGGCGGCACTGTCGTTTCCCGCACCGATGGTGTGGGCCTCTTCCAGGTCGTCAGCGACCGCAGTGACTTCGCCAAGCGCGCCGCCGACTCCGCCGTCCTGGTCGGCGCCGCCGAGCGGAAGGCGATCGGCCACGCGCCGAAGGCCCGCCTCGAGAAGGTCGAGCGCGAGGAGCTGCAGGCCGCGGCGAAGACCGCGGGCAAGAACAACCGGCGCGGCCCGGTCAAGGCCGACCCGCTCGACGACAAGCTCTGGGGTCTGGAGATGCTGCGGGCGACCGCGGCGCGCGCGGTCGAGCCGGGCGACCGGCGGGTCACCGTCGGTGTCATGGACACCGGCCTCGACGCCAGCAACCCCGACCTGGCGGCCAACTTCAACTGGGCGCTGTCGAAGAACTTCGCCAAGGATCTCCCCGACGTCGACGGTCCCTGCGAGGTGGCCAGTTGTGTCGACGCGGTCGGCACCGACGACAACGGCCACGGCACCCACGTGGCCGGCACGATCGGCGCCGCCGCGAACGGGGTCGGCCTCTCCGGCGTCGCGCCGAAGGTCTCGCTGGTCGAGCTCAAGACCGGCCAGGATTCCGGCTACTTCTTCCTCGACTCGGTCGTCAACGCGCTGGTCTACGCGGCCGACAAGGGCATCGACGTGGTCAACATGTCGTTCTACGTCGACCCGTGGGCGTTCAACTGCCTGAACAACCCGGCCGACTCGGCCGAGGAGCAGGCGGCGCAGCAGGCCACCATCAAGGGCATGCGGCGGGCGCTCGACTACGCGCACGCCCGCGGCGTGACGCTCGTCGGCGCTCTCGGCAACAACCACGAGGACCTCGGCGCGCCCCGCACCGACTCGTCGAGCCCGAACTACGGCGGTACGCCGCACGACCGCCCGATCGACAACAGCACCTGCTGGGACCTGCCGGTCGAGGGCCCGCACGTCATCGGCGTCTCTTCGCTCGGCCCGTCCGGCAAGAAGTCCGACTTCTCCAACTACGGGGTCGAGCAGATCTCGGTCGCCGCTCCCGGCGGCTGGGCCCGTGACGGCTTCGGCACGCCGAGCTACCTCGCGGCCGGCAACCGGATCCTCTCGTCCTACCCGGTGAAGGTGCTCAAGGAGGAAGGGCTGGTCGACGCCGACGGCAACATCGTGCCGGGCAACGAGGGCGTCGTCTTCAAGGAGTGCCAGACCGACGGCCGCTGCGGGTACTACACCTACCTGCAGGGCACCTCGATGGCCTCCCCGCACGCCGCCGGTGTCGCGTCGCTGATCGTGAGCCGGTTCGGTCGCCCCGACTTCCGTCGCGGCGGCCTGACCCTGTCGCCGGACCTGGTGGAGCACCAGCTGCTGCGGACGGCCGCCGAGCACGCCTGCCCGGAGCCGCGCCTGCAGACCTACACCAACGAAGGTCGGTCCGCGGAGTTCAACGCCCTCTGTGAGGGCGACGAGAACTTCAACGGCTTCTACGGCTACGGCATCGTCGACGCGTACGCCGCGGTGACGAGCCCACTGCAGCCCTGGAAGCGCCCGTAACACGGCACGTCATTCCAGCGGGGCCCGGTCGTCGACCGGGCCCCGTTCGTTTCGTTACGACAGCGCGGCGGCGACGGCGGTGGCCGCCGCCAGCACCTGCGGACCGACGACGGCGACGTCCAGCGGGCCCAGCGCCACGACGCCGACGCTCGCCTCCATGCCCGCCACGCCGAGGACGGGCGCGGCGACGCCGTACGCCCCGGGTTGCAGCTCGCCGCTGGTCGCGATCAGGGCTGCGTCGCCAGCGCGGCCGGCGAGGATCGCCTGACCGGCCGCGCCGCGATCGAGCGGATGCCGCGATCCGGTCCGGTAGGCCACGTGGAAGGCAGTCCAGCTCGGCTCGACCGCGGCCAGCGCCACCGCCTCGCCACCGTCGGCCATGGTGAGATGCGCGGTCGCCCCCACCTGCTCGGCGAGGCGGCGCAGCGCCGGCAGCGCGGCGTCGGCGAGTAGCGGCTGTGCGCGGCGGGCGAGCTGCAGCAGCCCGGCGCCGAGGTGGAGCCGCCCGCCGCCGTCACGGCGGAGCATGCCGTGTTCGACCAGCGTGCCGACCAGCCGGTAGACGACCGCCCGCCCCACGCCGAGTCGCGTCGCCGCCTGGGTCACGGTGACGCCCGCGGGGGCGTCGGCGACGAGCTGCAGGAGCCGGAGCCCCCGGTCGAGGGTCTGCGCTGTCTCGGTCGGTCTGATCGGGGCTCCCACACCGCGAGCGTACGGCCCGCCCCGCAATGGGTCCGGCCCGTCGATCAAGGGCATATTCGCATGGTTGGATCTTCAATCGCGAGAATACGCCCTTGATCGACGGAAAAGTCCTTGATCGACCGGGTTCGGCGGCGACCCGCGCCCGTCGGGCCGGTCGCGCTTACTGCCGGGTATGTCCGGCGGCCCACACGGAAGTGCTGACGGCTACCCTTGTACGGTGACGCTACGGCTGTATGACACCGCGACCCGATCGCTGCGGGACTTCGTCCCGCGGGAGGCTGGCAAGGTCGCGATCTACCTGTGTGGCCTCACCGTGCAGTCCGAGCCGCACATCGGCCACCTTCGCTCCGGCGTCAACTACGACGTGCTGCGTCGCTGGTTCCTGCACACCGGTTACGACGTCACGTTCATCCGCAACATCACCGACATCGACGACAAGATCCTGGTCAAGGCGCTGGAACAGGATCGCCCGTTCTGGTCGATCGCCTACGCCAACGAGCTGGTCCTGGCGGCGGCCTACCGCAGCCTCAACGTGCTGCCGCCGACCTACGAGCCCCGGGCCACCGGGCACGTCCCCGAGATGCACCAGTTGATCCAGAAACTGATCGACGACGGGCACGCGTACGTCGCCGGGGACGGTTCCGGAGACGTCTATTTCGACGTCGCGTCGTACCCCGGGTACGGCGCGCTCTCCGGGCAGCGACCCGACGCGATGCTGGCCGGCGGCGACGAGGTCGAGCGCGCCAAGCGCGACCCGCGTGACTTCGCACTCTGGAAGGGCGCCAAACCGGACGAGCCGGCTGACGCCTACTGGCCGTCGCCCTGGGGCCCCGGCCGTCCCGGCTGGCACATCGAGTGCTCGGCGATGACCTGGCGCTACCTCGGCGCCGAGTTCGACATCCACGGCGGCGGCCTCGACCTGACGTTCCCGCACCACGAGAACGAGCTCGCCCAGTCCAAGGCCGCCGGCCTGCCGTTCGCCCGCTACTGGGTGCACCACGCGCTGCTCAATCTCGGCGAGGCCAAGATGAGCAAGTCGCTGGGGAACGTCATCGATCTGGCGCACGTCGCGGAGCTCGGCATCCGTCCCGTGGAGCTGCGCTACTACCTCGCCGCGCCGCACTACCGGTCCCGCATCGACTACTCCGACGAGGCGCTGCAGGAGGCCGCGGTCGCCTACCGGCGGATCGAGGGGTTCGTGCAGCGTGCGGTGGAGCGGGTCGGCGCCGGGACGCGCGGCGAGATTCCGGCGGGGTTCGCCGCCGCGATGGACGACGACCTCAACACGTCCGGCGCCCTGGCGTACGTCCACGAGGAGACGCGCGACGGCAACACCGGGTTGGCCAGTGGTGATGACAGCGTTGTCCGGGCCAGCCTCGCCCGGGTACGGGCTATGCTCGGCATTCTCGGCGTCGATCCGCTCGACGCGCAGTGGAGCGCGGCGGAGCAGACTGGTGAGCTGCGCGGCGTGATCGATGCGCTGGTGGCGCTGGCGCTGGAGCAGCGGGCGCAGGCCCGGGCCCGTAAGGACTGGGCTGCCGCGGACGCGGTCCGCGACCAGCTCAAGCACGCCGGCGTGGCGGTCGAGGACACCCCGCAGGGCCCCCGTTGGACCATTGGAGAGCAGGACTGATGCCCGGAAACTCCCAGCGTCGCGCGAAGCGGCTGACCCCGAAGAAGGGCGCCGTCAAAGGCACGGGCGGTAAGAACAGGGCCAGCCTGGCCGGTAGGGGCCGCACTCTCCCGGCCGATGAGCGGCCGTGGCACAAGGGCTACTCGGGCACCGAGCAGTTGCCGCAGCGCACCGCCTGGAAGCAGGAGAAGGAGCGCCGCGCGGCGGCCGAAGAGGGGCGCGCCCCCAAGATCGGCACCCCGGGGGCGAAGGACACCACCTGGGGCGCCGGCGGCGGTGGCGTCAAGGGCGGCCGCGGCGGTGGCGCGGTTCGGGGCGCGGCGGGACGCGGTGGCGGTCGGGCACCGGCCCGGTCCGGTCCGCGCGTCGCGCCGGGACGCAAGTCGAATCCGCCGAGGGACGCCCCCGAGCTGCTCGTCGGGCGCAACCCGGTGCTGGAGGCGCTCCGCGCCCACGTTCCGGCCACCGCGCTCTACGTCGCGCAGGGCATTGAGATCGACGAGCGGGTCAACGAGTTGGTCCGCACGGCCGGGGACCGGGGCATCGCGATCCTCGAGGTGAGCCGGACCGAGCTGGACCGGATGACCGGCGGGGTGCTGCACCAGGGCGTCGGGCTGCAGGTGCCGCCCTTCGCGTACGAGCCGTTCGATGACCTGCTGGCCGCGGCCGGTGAGCACCCGGCGCCGCTGCTGGTCGCGCTCGACGGGGTGACCGACCCGCGTAACCTCGGCGCCGTCATCCGCTCGGCGGCGGCCTTCGGCGCTCAAGGGGTCTTCGTGCCCGAGCGGCGGGCCGCGGGGATCACCGCGACCGCCTGGCGGACCAGTGCCGGTGCGGCCGCGCGGGTGCCGGTCAGCCAGGTGATCAACATGACCCGTGCTCTGAAGGCGTGCCAGGACGCGGGCTTCACCGTGGTCGGGTTGGACGCCGACGGGGAGACGGACCTCTACTCGCTCGAAGCCGCGGTCGGCCCGCTGGTGGTCGTCGTCGGCTCGGAGGGACGCGGCCTGTCCCGCCTGGTCGGCGCCACCTGCGACCTGCGGGTGAGCATTCCGATGATGTCCACGGTCGAGTCGCTCAACGCGAGCGTCGCGGCCGCGGTCACTCTCGCCGAAGTGGCCCGCCGCCGCCTCGTCGCCTGACGCCCTCCCGCCGGGCACTGCCGCCGTCCCGGCGGCGTGCTCCGGCGTGGGCCGACGCGGACGGCTTCGCGGCTCGCGGTTGAGCTAACGGACCGTCCGGCGGGTCACGGCGTGCAGGGCGAGGAGCGTGTAGCCGGCCAGGATCGGCGCGAGCGGCGGCAACACCAGGACGCCGAGCACGGCCGACAATGCGATCACGCCCGCCGTGGCGGGGGGAGCGAGGGGCCGTGCTTCGGCGGTAGCCACGGCCGCGCGCGCGGCATTACGCCATCCCTGTCCGCCGTTGCGCCCCATCTCCACCACGGTCAGGCCGGCGAAGGCCGCCGCCGCGAGAATGAGCGCGGCCGTGACGGCGATCAGCGGGACGCCACCGGGCACGGCGCCGCGGGCGAGCGCGAGCAGGTTGAGGGTGAGCAGTCCGGCCGTCGCGACGGCGACCGCTGTGGCGGCGGCACCGGGAAGCAGCGCGCGGACGAAGGTCCGCAGCACCGGGCGTACGCCGGGCCAGCCGTCCTGGTCGATCCAGTGGTGCAGCGCGGCGCTGGCGGTGGCGACCGCGGCGCCCGCGGTCACCACCCCCAGCGAGGCGACGGTGGTGAGGATGCCGAGCAGCGCGAGGTCGGCGGCGCCCCGCACCGTGTCGCGCCAGTCCCGCCGCGCGGACTCGCCGCCGACGAACTCAGACCATGGCGGAGCAGGCGCCGGTCCCCCGCGGGACACCTCAGCCGACGACTCGGCTCGACCAGTCTCCGTGCCCACCGACCACCCCGCCGTGACCATCCGAATTCACCCTTTGAGGCCGCTGGTGTTGATGCCTTCGACCAGCATCCGTTGGAATGCCACGAAGAACAGGAACACCGGCAGCAGGGAGAGCAGCGACATCGCGAACATCGGGCCCACCGCGCTCTGGCTGGTGGAGTCGATGAACAGCGTCAGCGCCACCGGAACGGTGTAGTCCGACAGGTCGGAGAGGAAGACCAACTGTCGGAAGAAGTCGTTCCAGGTCCAGATGAACGAGAAGATCGCGGTGGTCACCAGCGCCGGCCGACTCAGCGGCAGGATGACGTGCCGGAAGATCCCGTACGAGCTGGCTCCGTCGATCTTCGCGGCCTCATCCAGCTCGCGGGGGATGCCCCGCATGAACTGGACCATCAGGAAGACGAAGAACGCCTCGGTGGCGAGGAACTGCGGCACCAGTAGCGGCAGGTACGGCCAGTCGGCGCCGACCCAGCCGAAGCTGCGGAACAGGATGTACTGCGGCACCATCAGCACGTGACCGGGGAGCAGCAGCGTTCCGATCATGACGGCGAACCAGAAGCCGCGCAGCCGGAACCGCAGCCGGGCGAAGGCGTACGCGGCCAGCAGGCAGGAGGTGGCGTTGCCGACCACCGTGAGCAGGCTGAGCAGCGCGCTGTTGAGGAAGAACCGGCCGAAGCTGACGTCGAAGTTGTTCCACCCGTCGCTGAAGTTGCCCGGGGTGAACGTCTCCGGCAGCAGCCCGATGTTGCTGACGATCTCCTCTTGCGACTTGAACGCGGTGCCGATCATCCAGAACAGCGGGTAGAGCACGGCGGCGAGGAGGCCCAGCAGGATGATCAGCCGGAGCAGGCGCCGGCCGCCGCCCGAGCGGCGGCCGGTGACCGTTGGTGTCTGCGCGACCATCAGCGGTCCTCCCCGTCGGAGTAGTGCACCCAGAACCGGCCGGTGCTGAACAGCACGATCGTGATCAGCGCGATGGCGAGCAGGAACACCCACGCCATCGCCGAGGCGTAGCCCATCTCCAACTCGGTGAAGCCCTTGATGTAGAGGTTGAGCGTGTACATGAGGGTCGAGTCGACCGGGCCGCCGGTGCCGTTGCTGAGCACGAAGGCCGCGGTGAAGCCCTGGAAGCCGTTGATGGTCTCCAGCACCAGGTTGAAGAAGATGACCGGGGAGAGCATCGGCAGCGTGACGCTCACGAACTGGCGCCAGGGGCTGGCGCCGTCGACGGAGGCGGCCTCGTAGAGCTCGGTGGGCACCTGCTTGAGCCCGGCCAGGAAGATGACCATGGGTGCGCCGAACTGCCAGATGGCCAGGACCATCAGCGTCTCCAGCGCCCAGTCCGGGTCGTTGACCCAGGGCTTGCCCTCGATCCCGAAGAGGTCCAGGAACGAGTTGAAGGCGCCGTCGCGGTTGAACATGTTGACCCAGACGATGGCGAGCGCGACGCTGCCGCCGAGCAGGGACGGTAGGTAGAACAGGCCGCGGAGGAGGCCGACGCCGCGCCACGCACGGTTGAGCAGCAGGGCGACGCCGAGCGCCGCGGCCAGCTTGAGCGGTACGGCGATGAGCGCGAACGACAGCGTCACGCTCACCGAGTGCCAGTAGGACGGGTCGCTGGTGAACATCCGCTCGTAGTTGGCGAACCCGACCCACTGCACGTCGGACCAGTCGCTGAGGACGTCGTAGTTGGTGAAGCTCAGGTAGAGCGACAAGAGCATGGGGATCGCCGTGATGCCCATCAGACCGATGAGCCAGGGCGACAGGAAGACGTACCCCGCCAGACCCTCACGCTGTCGGACCCGTCCGGACCCTCGCGGCTTTGCGGGGGTCGGGGCGGTGTCGTCGGCGCTCGGTGTCGGGTTGGGCGCCGTGGTCAACGCCACGAGCTGACTCCTCTCCGAACTTCCGATCGGGGGCGCCGACCCCGCGCGTGCGTGGCCGGCGCCCTCGTGTCAGCTAGGCGATCGCGGCCTTGCACGCGTCGACGAAGGCGGCGGCCGCCTGGGCTGGTGTCTGCCGCCCGTACTGCGCGTTCTCCGCGGCCTTGGTCAGCTCGGAGCGCACCTTGCTGTGCCCCTTCAGCGGCACCTGCGGCGACTTGCCGAACTTCGCGGTCAGCTCGTCCTCCATGGCGATCGACGCCTTCATCGCCGGATCGGTGACCGCTTCGGCGACCGCCTTGCGTACGTCCAGGTTGGACGGCAGCCCCCGGTCGGTGCCGAGAATCTTGCCGGCGTCCGGGTCGTTGGCGAGGAAGTTGATGACGTCGACCGCGATGTCCTTGTGTTTGCTGTTGCGGAAGACGGAGAAGTACATCGAGGCGCGGGCCCACTGGGCGCTCGGGTCACCGGGGTAGGCGACGACGCCGAGTTCGTCCTTGGTGTTCTTCTTCAGCTCCGGCATCTGATTGGCCCAGACGAACGACGTCGCCGCCTTGCCGGTGACGACCAGCTGTTTGGTGATGTCGGTGGAGTTGCCCTCGTGGATCACGTCCGGGGTGGGGGTCGCGCCGCGGTCGCGGGCGCCCTTCCACAGCTCGAACCACTTGGTCACGTCCTCGGCGGTGAAGCCGAGCTCCTTGCCCTGGTAGAGGTCCTTGCCCTGCTGGCGCAGCCATACCCAGAACGCCTTGTAGTCCGCGCTCGGGTCCATGGTGCCGGGGACCTTCGTCTTCTTGGCGACGTTCTCCGCCCAGGTGATGAGCTCGTCCCAGCTCATGCCCGTGGTGGGCTCGGGGAGGCCGTTCTTCTGCAGCAGCGTCTTGTTGTAGACCATGCCCTGGGTGTTCTCGCCGAACGCGACGCCGGCGAGCTTGCCGTCGACGACGCCGTACTGCCAGAGACTCTCCGGGAACTTGGAGACGTCGAGCAACTTGTCGTCCTTGTACGGCGTCAGGTCGAGCGTGGTCTTGCGGGACGCGTACTCGGTCAGGTAGTTGTCGTCGATCTGGAAGATGTCCGGCGGGTCGCCGCCGGCGGTGAGCGTGGCGAGCTTGTCGAAGTAACCCTGGTTGGCCTGCCACGTCTTCTTGAACGTGACGTTCGGGTGCTTCTGCGTGTAGAGGGCGAGCGCCTGTTCGGTCAGGTTCGCCCGGGCCTCCCCTCCCCACCAGAAGATCGACAGCTCGACGGGGGCGTCGGGGTCCGTTGACTTCTCGTCCTCGGCGCAGGCGGCGGCGCCGAAGACCAGTGGAAGGGCGACCGCCACGGCGGCCAGGCCGCGCAGCAGGCGATGGCGGAGGAAAGGGGTACGGTGACCACGCGTGGTGGGCGTGTCCGCCGTCGGGGATGAAGCGGGGTGCATTCCACTCACTCCTTGGCGTAGGAGGCGACACCGTCGGGGGCGGCCGCAGCCGCGTTGCCCGGGCCCGCAGGGCTATGCGGGCCCGGGCCCGTCGAGTCGCGGATGACCAACTCGGTCTGGAGCGTTACCTGTGCGGTGGTGCGACGGTCGTCGCCATGCTGGAGCAGCATGTCGACGGCCGCCCTGCCGGCGGCCGCAGTGGGTGTGGCCACCGTCGTCAGCTTGGGTCGGGTGAGCCGGCTCAGCACGATGTCGTCGATGCCGACGACGCTGACGTCCTGTGGCACCCGGACCCCGAGCGAGTCGAGCCCCTCGATGAGGCCGATCGCCATCAGGTCGTTGTAGGCGAGGACGGCGGTGACGCCGGAGCGGCGGATCTGTTCCGCGAGGGCGAGACCGCCGACCTCGGTGGGCGGGTTGGGGCCGAGCACGGTCAGTTCCGCGTCGGCGGTGCGGGCGGCGTGCACGGCGGCACGCCGGATCTCCCGGTTGGTCCATGAACCGCGCGGCCCGCCGATCAGCGCGATGTCGCGGTGTCCCAGGCCGGTCAGGTGCTCGATGGCGAGTCGGGCGCCCTGCCCGACGTCCATGACCACCGCGGGGAGGCCGGTGACCTGGCGGTTGATCACGACGAGCGGAACCTCCCGGCTGAGCTGCTCGATGAGGCTGTTGCTCATGCGCGGGCTGCACAGCAGGAGGCCGTCGACCTGTTTGGCGAGGGCGTGGACCAGCTCCTCCTCGACCGCCGGGTCTTCGTTGGTGTCGGTCACGAAGATGTGGTAGTCGCGGTGCCGCGCCTGGCTTTCCGCCGCCTTGATCAGTGGCGGGAAGAAGGGGTTGGCGATGTCGGCGACCATCAGCCCGATGTTGTGCGTGCGTCCCGTGATGAGGGCCCGGGCCGCCCGGTTGGGGCGGTAGCCGAGATGCTCGGCGCAGGCCAGGACGCGGCTGCGGGTCTCCGGGTTGACGAGGTGGGGCGCGGAGAACGTCCGGGAGACGGTGGAGATGTGCACTCCGGAGGCGCGTGCGACGTCTCGGATGGTGGCTGGCACGCGTGTCCTCTCCTTGCCGCTGGCCGGTGTCTTCGATGTGGCGGTTGTGGCTCCCGTCACTGAGGTTCGCCAATTAATGCAAACGGTTGCTCACGTGTCAACGGGCCTCGATTACAGATGTGTTTCGGCGGCACGCCTCTGACGTGCAGATATCCAGACGAATGCCCATATAGGACACGGGTTCGTTGCCAGTCATTGACGGCGTACGGGGGTCCATGGTTATTTCTGCTGCAAACGTTTGCAGTCGCACGGCGGCTGCAGTGACGGAGGTGAGCGGGATGTCACGAGATCCCCAGCGGCGGCTTCGCTACGCGCTCGTCGGCGCGGGGGCACGCGCGGAGATGTTCGTCCGGGCGCTCGTCCTGGAGCACCGTGAAACGGCCGAGCTCGTCGCGTTCGCCGACGTCAACCAGGCCCGGATGGACGCGCACAACGCCTGGCTGGAGGAGCTCGGCATGGAGGCCGTGGCCACCTACCCGGCCGGCGACTTCGCGACGATGCTGGAGAAGGAACGCGTCGACGTGGTGCTGGTGACCACAGTGGACCGGGTGCACGACGAGTACATCGTCACCGCTCTGCGGGCCGGTTGCGACGTGGTGACCGAGAAGCCGATGACCGTCGACGCGCCGCGGTGCCAACGCATCCTCGACGCGGTCGCGGAGACCGGCCGGCAGGTCTCGGTCGCCTTCAACTACCGCTACAACCCGCTGCACGAGAAGGTCCGGCAGGTCCTCGCCGACGGTGAGATCGGCGAGGTCGGCTCGGTGCACTTCGAGTGGCTCCTCGACGTCCGGCACGGCGCTGACTACTTCCGCCGCTGGCACCGCGACAAAGCCAACTCCGGCGGGTTGATGGTGCACAAGGCCAGCCACCACTTCGACCTCGTCAACTGGTGGTTGGACGCCGTACCGGTCGAGGTCTTCGCCGCCGGCCGGCTCTTCTTCTACGGCGCGGAGGGGCGACGGCACGGGTACGCGCGCGACTACGACCGCGCGCACGGATCGTCCGCCGCCGCCGGCGACCCGTTCGCCCTGCAGATGGCCGGCAATCCCCGGCTGCGCGCGCTCTACCTCGAAGCCGAGGCCGAGGACGGGTACCACCGCGACCAGAACGTCTTCGCCCCGGGCGTCACGATCGAGGACGACATGTCCGTGCTGGCCCGCTACTCGACCGGGGCCACGATGACCTACCACCTCACCGCGTACGCCCCCTGGGAGGGCTACCGGGTGATGTTCAACGGGAGCAAGGGCCGGCTGGAGCTCGAGGTGGTGGAGAGCGACTTCGTCAGCCCGTACGCGGCCGGTGAACTCAAGGGCGCGTCGCTGCACGGCGTGCAGGCCGCCGTGGAGGAGGGCTGGGCGAAGCTCACCCTGCGCCCGTTCTGGCAGCAGCCCCGCCAGGTGCCCGTCGCCGGCTACGCGCGTGCCGGACACGGCGGCGCCGACGCCCGGATGACCGCCGTGCTCTTCGGCGGCGCGGAGGACCCGATGCGTCGCGGCGCCACCGCCCGCGACGGCGCCCTGGCCCTGCTCACGGGCCTCGCGGCCAACCGCTCCTTCGAGACCGGCCTGCCGGTGAGCGTCGCCGACCTGCTGACCATCTCCTGACCACGCACCCCCGCACCGCGAGGAGCCGCTTCCGTGTCCCCGACCGCCCGAGCCGACCTGCTGTTCCCGTCCGATCCCACGCAGCGGGGGATCGCCCGGGAGCTGTACGCGCTCGCCAAGGACCAACCGCTGATCTCGCCGCACGGCCACGTCGACCCCGCGATCCTCGCCGACGACGTGCCCTTTCCGGATCCCGCGCAGCTGATCATCGTGCCCGATCACTACGTGACGCGGATGCTGCTCAGCCAGGGCATCCCCCCGGCCGACCTCGGCGTGCCGAGCGTCGACGGCTCGCCGGTGGAGACCGACGGGCACGTCATCTGGCGTCGGTTCGCCGCCCACTGGCATCTCTTCCGTGGGACGCCGTCGCGGCTCTGGCTGGAGCGGACGTTCACCGAGGTCTTCGGCGTGGAAACGGCGCTGAGCGCGGAGACCGCCGACCAGATCTACGACGAGATCGCCGCGAAGCTCGCCGAGCCGGCGTTCCGGCCGCGTGCGCTCTTCGAGCGCTTCAACATCGAGGTGCTCGCCACCACCGAGTCGCCCCTGGACGACCTGGGCCGGCACGCCAAGCTCGCGGCCGACGGCTGGGGCGGGCCGGGCGGGCGGGTGATCACCACCTTCCGTCCGGACAACGTGGTGGACATGGAGTTCGACAACTGGGCGGAGAACGTGGCGCGGCTCGGCGAGATCGCCGGCGAGGACACCGGGACCTACCGCGGTTACCTGGCCGCGCTGCGCCAGCGGCGGCAGGACTTCATCGCCGCGGGAGCCACCTCGTCCGACCACGGCCACCCCACCGCGCTGACGCTCCTACTCGACGAGGCCGAGGCGGCCACGCTCTTCGAGCGGGGGCTGCGCGGCGAGGCCGGCCCCGAGGACGCGGAGGCGTTCCGGGCACACATGCTCATCGAGTTCGCCCGGATGTCCATCGAGGACGGCCTGGTGGTGCAGCTGCATCCGGGAGCCGTCCGCAACCACAACAAGTGGCTGCACGCGCGGCACGGGCGCGACGTCGGCGGAGACATTCCACAGTCGACCGAATACCTGCACGCGCTCACGCCGCTGCTCGACGCGTACGGCAACGACCCGCGCCTGCGGGTGGTCGTCTACACGCTCGACGAGTACACCTTCACCCGTGAGCTCGCCCCGCTCGCCGGGGGCTACGCGGCGCTCTACCTCGGCGCGCCGTGGTGGTTCCTCGACTCGCCGGAGGTGCTGCGCCGCTTCCGCGAGGCGGTCACCGAGACCGCCGGCTTCTACAACACCGCCGGGTTCGTCGACGACACCCGCGCCTTCTGCTCCATTCCGGTCCGGCACGACGTCGCCCGCCGGATCGACGCCGGTTTCCTCGCCCGGCTGGTCGCCGAGGAGCGGCTCCCCCTGGACGAGGCGGCGGAGACCGTCGTCGACCTCGCCTACCGCCTGCCCAAGAAGATCTTCCGGATCGGAGAGACCCTGTGAGCGCGAGGAGCGCAGCGAAGCGGAGCCCCGCAGTCGCGAGCGAAAGGAAAACGCTGTGAGCGTCACCATCACCGCCGTCGACGTGCACGACGTGCGGTTCCCGACCGCCGCCGCCGGCGACGGGTCCGACGCGATCAACCGTGGCGACTACTCGGCCACCTATGTCGAGTTGCGCACCGACGCCCCGGACGGTGTCTTCGGCGCCGGCTTCACCTTCACCAACGGCCGGGGCAACGAGATCACCTGTGCGGCCGTGCGGGCGCTCTCGCACCACGTGATCGGCAGGACGCTCGCGGAGATCTGCGCAGAGCCGGTCGCGTTCTGGCGCTCGCTCACCGCGGACGTGCAGCTGCGCTGGCTCGGGCCGGAGAAGGGCGTCATCCACATGGCGACCGGCGCGCTGGTCAACGCGGTGTGGGACCTGCGGGCCAAGGTCGAGCGAAAGCCGATGTGGCGGCTGCTCGCCGAGATGCCGACCGAGGAGTTGGTGCGCAGCATCGACTTCCATCACATCTCCGACGCGATGACCCCGGACGAGGCGGCGGCGATCCTCGACAAGGGGCTCATCGGATACGAGGACCGGCTCGCCGCGCTCGAACGCGAGGGCTTCCCGTCGTACACGACCTCCGTCGGGTGGCTCGGCTACCCCGACGAGAAGGTCCGGGCGCTGACCCGGGCGGCGTACGACCAGGGGTGGCGGGCGATGAAGATGAAGGTCGGCGGCCAGATCGAGGACGACGTGCGGCGGGCGCGGATCATCCGCGACGAGATCGGACCGGACGCGCTGCTGATGATGGACGCCAACCAGGTGTGGGACGTCGACGAGGCGATCGCCAACATGGCGCGGCTCGCCGAGGTCGACCCGTACTGGATCGAGGAGCCGACGCACGCCGACGACGTGCTCGGTCACGCCCGGATCGCCAGGGCGGTGGCTCCCATCCGGGTCGCCACCGGCGAGGTGGCCGCCAACCGCGTCATCTTCAAGCAACTGCTGCAGGCCGAGGCGATCCAGGTCTGTCAGATCGACTCGTGTCGCATCGCCGGCGTCAACGAGGTCGTCTCGGTGATCCTGATGGCGGCGAAATTCGGCGTGCCGATCTGCCCGCACGCCGGTGGCGTAGGGCTCTGCGAGTACGTGCAGCACCTGGCGGTCTTCGATTACCTGCGGGTGGGGACGTCGCTGGAGGGGCGCATGGTCGAGTACGTCGACCACCTGCACGAGCACTTCGCGGATCCGGTCCGCACCCGCGACGGGCGCTACCTGCTGCCCGAGCAACCCGGGTACAGCGCCACCATGAAGCCGCAGTCGATCGCCGAATACTCGTTCCCGGACGGGCCCGTATGGCGGTGACCTTCGCCCAGCGGGGACCGGGGTCGGGCGCTGCGCTGCTCGGCCTCGGCGCGCTGCGTCGGCTCCCGCCCGAGGCGAGGCCACTGGTGCGCCCCGGCACCGTCCCCGCCGGCATCATGCACCTGGGACTCGGCGCCTTCCACCGCGCGCACCAGGCTGTTTACACCGAGGCGGCGATCGCCGGGGCCGGCGGCGACTGGGGCATCATCGGCGTCGCCCCGCGCAGCCCGGACCTGGTGGCGAAGCTCGCCGCGCAGGACGGCCTCTTCAGCGTGACGACCCTCTCCGGGGCCGGTGCGCGGACGCGGGTGGTCGGGGCCCTCGCCGGGGTCCGGCACGCGGCGGCCGATCCGGCCGCGATCGTGGCGCTCCTCGCCGACCCGGCGATCCGGGTCGTCACCCTGACCGTCACCGAGAAGGCGTACCAGCTCGACCCCGCGAGCGGGCGGCTGCGCCCGGACGACGCGGTCGCCGCCGACCTGACCACCGACCGGCCGCCACTGACCGTGCCGGGGCTGCTGGTGCGCGGGCTGCTCGCCCGCGCGGCCGCCCAGGCCGGTCCGCTCGCGCTGGTCAGCTGCGACAACCTGCCCTCGAACGGTAAACGGCTGCGTGGCCTGGTGACGCAGTCCCTGGAGTACGCGGGTGTTCCGGCGGGCGCCGCGGAGTGGGTGCACGGCAACGTGACGTTCCCCGGCACCATGGTCGACCGCATCGTGCCGGCCAGCACCGCCGACACCCTCGCCACCGCCGAGCGGGCGCTCGGCGTCGCCGACCTCGCCGCCGTGGCCGGTGAGCCGTACCTGCAGTGGGTCATCGAGGACGACTTCCCGGCCGGGCGCCCCGCGTGGGAACGGGCGGGCGCGGTGCTGACCGACGACGCCGGCGCGTGGGAGCGGCTCAAGCTGCGCACCCTGAACGGGGTGCACTCGGCCACCGCGTACCTCGGCGCGCTCGCCGGGCGGGAGACGATCGCGGAGGCGTTGGAGATCCCGTACCTGCGGGAGGTGCTGCGCCGGCTGATCGCCGAGGACGTGGAACCGAGCTTCACGCCGCCGGACGGAGTCTCGACTGTGGAGTACGGCGAGTCGGTGCTGGAGCGCTTCGCCAACCCGGCAATCGGCCACCGCACGATCCAGGTGGCGATGGACGGGTCGCAGAAGCTGCCGCAGCGCGTCCTGCACACGATTCTCGACCGGCGGGCCGCCGGGGCGCAGCCGCGCTGGGCGACGCTGGTGGTGGCCGCCTGGATCCGGTTCGTGCAGGGGCGGAGCGACGACGGCGCGGAGTTGCCGCTGAACGATCCGCTCGCCGGGCAGATCCGGGCGGCGCTGACGGACGCGCGGCCCGGCCCCGAAGGCGTGGTCGACGCGCTGTTGGGACTCGACGCCGTCTTCCCGGCGGAGTTGGCGGACGACGATGTCGTCCGGGCACTGGTCGTGGAATGGCTGACCGGGCTGGACGAACACGGGGTCGAAGCCACCATCGGGGGAGTCCTGCGATGACCACACAACCGCCCCGGATCGCGTTGATCGGCGCCACCGGGCACGGCCTGTGGCACCGGCGACGGATCGCGCCCCTGCACGAAGCGGGACGCCTGCGGCTGGTCGCGCTCGTCGACGTACGCCCGGTCGAGTCGGCGCCCGACGCGCCCGTACCCGATGGGGCGGAGGTCTTCACCGACCACCGCGAGATGCTCGGGGCGGCGCGTCCGGACGTGGTGGTGGTCTGCACGCCGCCGCACACCCACCTGCCGATCGCGCTCGACGTGCTGCGGGCCGGCGCGGACCTGCTGCTGGAGAAGCCGCCGGTGCTGTCGCTCGCCGAGCATCGGGTGCTCGCCCGGGCGGCCGCCGAGACCGGGCGCGCCTGCCAGGTTGGCTTTCAGGCGTTGGGGTCGGCGGCGCTGACGGAGTTGACCGGCGCGGTGAGCGAGGGCCGGCTCGGCACGGTCACCAGCATCGCGACGGTCGCCTCGTGGCGGCGTGACGACGGCTACTACGGGCGGTCCGCGTGGGCCGGCCGCCGCAGCCTGAACGGGCACGCGGTGCTGGACGGGGCGCTCGTCAACCCGCTGGCGCACGCGGTGATGCAGTGCCTGGCGGTGGCCGCGGCGGCGGGCGCCGGGGAGCCGGCGTTGATGGAGTTGGAGCGCTATCGCACGCGGCCGATCGAGGTCGACGACACGGCGTCGATGCGGGTGACCTTCGACGGCGGCGTGGTCGTGGTGGCGGCGGTGACGCTCGCGGGTGAGGAGTCCATCCCCGGGGAGGTGATCGTGCGGGGCACGGCCGGCCGTGCCGTGCTGGAGTATCCGACCGACCGGTTGATGCTGCCCGGTGATCCGGCGTTGCGGGAAGTGTCGGGGCGGACGGCGCTGCTGGAGAACCTTCTCGACCATCGTGCGGACCGCGCCGGCGTGCCGCTGATCGCGCCGCTGTCCCGGACGGCCGGGTTCACCGCGGTCCTGGAGGCGGTCCATGAGGGACCCGAGCCGGCGCTGCTCGACGGCGACCGCATCGCCGTGAGCGGTGCGGGGCCGGACCGCGTCACGACGATCCGGGGGATCAACGAGGTGCTGCGCCGGGCCACGGACGAACTCGCGCTCCTCTCCGAACTGCCGGTCGAGTGGGCGGTGCCGCCGCACCGGGTGAGGATCAACTGCTAGTCGGCGCAGATTGGCTGCAAATAACGGTTCGACGAAATCGGACCCAATAGCCATTCTCTCGGCAGAACGTCGCCGGGCTGTCCGTCCATGCGGATACTCACTGCAACAATCCTGCAAACGCAACTCATTGACATATTTCAGCGACGATACCTAACGTCTTCAATCGTCAAAGTTTCGTACCCGTTACGAAACCCCGCGAACAACAGCGGAGATTGCGATGCGACTGAGGAGATTGACCGCCGCTCTGGTCGGTATCTCGCTGGTCGCGGTGCCCGGAACGGCACTGGCGACGGAGCGAGACGGCGAACGGTTGTCCTGGGGAGCCCGGTCGCTGGGGCGGCAGGCGCTGCCCGCCGACGACGGCTGGGGCGCGGCCGGGCCGGGCACGACCGGCGGCTCGGCCGCCGGGAACGACCAGGTGCACGTCGTCGAGAGCCGCGCTCAACTGGTCGAGGCGCTCGGCGGGGACAACGCCACCAACAAGACCAATGCCACTCCGAAGATCATTTATGTCAAGGGCGCCGTCGACGGCTTCGAGGGGCCCGACGGCACGCTGCTGAGCTGCGAGGACCTGGCGGATCCCGGGTATTCGCTCAACGCCTACCTCGCCGCCTACGACCCCGCCGTGTGGGGCCGGATCAACCCGACCGGGGCGTTGGAACAGGCGCGGGTGCGCTCGGTGGCGAACCAGACGCGGCAGACGCAGATCAACGTCGGCCCGAACACCACCGTCATCGGGCTGCGGGGCGCCGCGCTGACCGGGCTGACCCTCATGCTCGACGGCGCCAACAACGTCATCGTCCGCAACATCAACTTTGTGGACTCACGCGACTGCTTCCCCCAGTGGTCGCCGACGGACGGCGAGGCCGGGAACTGGAACTCGCAGTACGACCAGATTTCGGTACGGCGCAGCGAGAACGTCTGGCTGGACCACAACACCTTCACCGACGGCGACAACCCCGACAGCGGCCAGCCGGTCTATTTCGGGCGGCCCTACCAGGTGCACGACGGGTCGGCGGACATCACCCACACCGCCAGCCACGTCACCGTCTCGTACAACACATTCGGGGCCCGCGACAAGACGATGCTGATCGGATCGTCGAACACCGTCGGCCCCGACGTCGGCCGGCTGAAGGTGACCCTGCACCACAATCTCTTCAACGGCAGTTTCCAGCGCCTGCCCCGGGTCCGATTCGGCCAGGTGGACATCTACAACAACTACTACAAGCTCTCCGGGGAGAGCTTCTCGTACGCCTGGGGCGCCGGCGTGCAGTCGGCGATCTACGCGGAGAACAACGCGTTCACGCTGGGCGCCGGCATCAAGCCGGAGGACCTCATCTACGACTGGGGTGGCACGGCTGTCACCGAGAAGGGGAGCTGGGTCGGGCTGGACGGAAACCGGCCGCGTCCGGTGAGCCTGCTCGACGCGTACAACGCGGCGAACGACCCCGACCTGGGGCCGGACGTGGGCTGGACGCCCACCCTGCGCCACGGTCCGGTCCTGCCCACCGCGCTGGTCCCGCTCGCCGTCTCCACCCTGGCAGGAGCCGGCCGACTCCCACTCTGACCCGCCCGCGCTCGACCATTTCCCTGTCGATTCGCCGTCGATCAAGGACGTATTCTCATGCTTTGATCTTTAATCGTGTGAATACAACCTTGATCGACGAGAAAGCCCTTGATCGTGACGCGGAGAGGGGCGGACCCGAAACGGGTCCGCCCCTCTGTCGTCTGTCGCTGCGGTCAGATGCGCTGGCCGGTCGTCGCGTGGAAGACGTGGTTCCGCCCCGTACGTGGCTTGACGAAGATGGTGTCACCCATGTTGGGCATGCTCCGTCGGTCCGTGCGCACGGTGAACCGCTCCGACCCGCCGTCCAGCGCCGCGTGGCCGTAGACGTTGGCGTCCGAACCCAGGTCCTCGACCAGCTCCACCACGACCGGGATGCCACCCTCGGTGGGGCTGACCATGTCGCAGTCCTCCGGGCGGAAGCCGACGGTGACCTTTCCGTCGCCCCCCTCGGCCTGCGCCGCCGCCACCTGCTCGCGGGTCAACGGGATCGTCATGTCCGCGAAGACCCCGCCCTGCTCGGTCAGCGGCACGGTCTTGATGTTCATCGCGGGAGAGCCCATGAAGCCGGCCACGAAGACGTTGGCCGGGGTGTCGTAGAGCGCCCGCGGGGTGTCCACCTGCTGGAGTACGCCGTCGAGCATGACCGCGACCCGGTGGCCCATCGTCATGGCCTCGACCTGGTCGTGGGTCACGTAGACGGTGGTGATGCCGAGGTTGGCCTGCAGCGCGGCGATCTGCGTACGGGTCTGCACGCGCAGCTTGGCGTCCAGGTTGGAGAGCGGCTCGTCCATGAGGAAGACCTGCGGCTTCCGGACGATCGCGCGCCCCATCGCGACCCGCTGACGCTGGCCACCGGAGAGCGCCTTCGGCTTACGACCGAGGTAGTCCTCCAACTGCAGCAGCGCCGCCGCCTCCTTGACCCGCTTGTCGATGTCGGCCTTGGACGTCTTGCGCAGCTTCAGCGCGAAGGCCATGTTCTCGTAGACCGTCATGTGCGGGTAGAGCGCGTAGTTCTGGAAGACCATCGCGATGTCGCGGGCCTTCGGCGGCAGGTGGGTGACGTCGCGGTCGTCGATCGAGATCGTGCCGTCGTCGACATCTTCCAGGCCGGCGAGCATGCGCAGGCTGGTGGACTTGCCGCAGCCGGAGGGGCCGACCAGGACGAGGAACTCGCCGTCGCCGATCTCCAGGTCGAGGTGGTCGACCGCCGGGCGTTCGGTGCCCGGATAGATGCGGGTGGCCTTCGAGTACGTGACCGTAGCCATGGTGAAGCGCTTCCTTTCACCGGCAGGAACGTGCCGGACGATCCGAGTGAAGGAGCAACCGGGGCGCTTCCCGCCCCGGAACGCGGGTGGGCAGCCGGAGGAAGCCTCCGCTGTCACCCATGTCACGTCACCGTAAACTCGTTTCGCCCCACTGCCAAGGTCAGGCGTGGCTGGCGGGAAGGATCTTTGGGATATCCGGGCATGGGAGGTCATCAACCGGTCCAGCGGACGCCAACATCACAACGGGTGAGGGTCGCGCCACCGGTGCGTCCCGGCGTACGCTGCGGCGCTGCCGCCAACTCAGTGGCTATGCTGAACGGCGAACAGATGCCCCTGTAGCTCAGTTGGCCAGAGCACTCGCCTTGTAAGCGAGATGTCGTCGGTTCGATTCCGACCGGGGGCTCCACTTTCCGCCCGACACGCCCGGCGAGACGGTCACGACCCCACGCCGATCCGCTCGCAGAGCCCGCGTAACTCGGTCCACCCCGTGCCGCCGCGCCGGGCCCTTTCCAGCAGCCCCCGTACGGTCTCCGTGACGAGCGGTGCCCGCATCCGCTGCGGCGCCAGCCGCTCCGCCGTGAGCAGCATCCGCAGCGCTTCGGCGTCCTGGCCCAACCGCACCAGCGCCCGCCCGGTGTCGAGGTAGAAGGCGACCTGCCGGGAGGTCGACTCGACCAGGTGGGGTCGGGTGCGCCGGGCGATGTCGACCGCCCGTGAGGGGTCTTCCCCGTCGGCTTCCATCGAGATGCGCCAAAAGTTGATATTGGTCGGGCCGAACATCAGGCGCAGCGCGGGCGACTCGCCGGTCCGTTCCGCGATGGCCCGCGCCTCGGCGACCGGCTCGAGCGCGTCGTCCGTGCGACCGATGCCGTAGAGCGCGTACGCCTGCGTCATCAGTAGTTGTCCGAGCAACTCCGGCGCCTCGGGCTCGCGCGCGTGTCGCCGTAGCTCGCACACGGCCCGCTCCGCGATCTGCAGGGTGCGTGGGTACAGCGCCATCCCGGCGGCGGCGTGCGCCCGCGAGAACGCGGCCAGGCCCGACATCACCGGATGTTCGAGCATCTCGGCGGCCTGCCGGGTGCGGTCGGCGATGAGGCACGCGCTGCCGGGGTGGCCGGTGTAGCGGATCACGAACGACGCGGTGTACGCGGCGAGGATCAGTCCGCGCAGCGCCCGCTCGCGGTCCGCGCCGTAAGCGGCGGAGTGCAGGCCGCGGATCAGCGCGGGCAGGCGGTGCGCCGCCGCGGTGTACTGGCACCGCGCCCGCAGGTCGCAGACAAGGTCGAGCTCACGGCTCAGGGCGGCGTACGGAGCGGGTGGAGCGATCGGCGGGTAGTCCAGGTCGGCCTCGATGGTGGCTCGCACCGTCTCGTAGACCGCGCCACCGGTTTCGGCCTTTTCCCGGTCGATCGGGCACTGCGGCAGCCCGGTGAGATCGGTGACCGGGCAGCGGAGTGCCTCGGCGATCGAGGCGAGGGTGAACCGGTTGTCGGCGGAGATGTGGCCGTGCTCGATGCGCGACCACGTGGAGGGGGCTACGCCGGCCCTGTCCGCGGCGTGCCGGACACTCCACTGCAGAAGCTCGCGGCGGTCTCTGATGCGCTGGCCGATCGCGGTGTCCCCGCTCGGTCTGCGTGGCATGGGCGTCCTTTCGGCCGACCCCCGCTCTCCACAAGGTACGGCAGCGTTGCGGCTACGCAACAGAGCTCTGCGCCGCGTGCGATACCGTCGGGCCCATCGTCGATCACAAATGTCACGGTGATCTGAACTGGATGTGACGTCTGCTGCCTCGTCAGCCCGGGACGGCCGGACGTCGGGTCCGCCAGGTCGGGCGCGACGGCCCGCTGATCGCTGAGATCGCGGGTCGCGGCCTCTTCTCGGGAAGGAACGGCATGCTCTGGTGGAACTGGTGTCGACGCCGTTCCCGGCGGCTCGAGATCAACCCGGAGCACGCGCCGCCCGTGACATCCGGGCCGCGTCCGGCCTGGGACGCTCCCACGCAGGAGTACGAGCAGCCGCTGATGGTGCGGCGCGCGCGGTGGCGTAGCCGGCAGGGCAACCACTGGTGAACGTCGTCGTCGATCCATGGCTGGTGCTCCGCTATGGCTAATGCGCGCGTTCCCGCCGCCGATGGGGACGCCACAGCACCTCCGCGCATGTGAGGAGGAAGAGCGATGCGTGGACCGCAGTGGTCATGGCTGCCCTGGGTGCGCCGGCGGGCGAAACAGGCGGTACGGCGGGCGATTCTCTCCGCCGCGCAACGGCAGCAGCGCGCCGAGTATGAGCGCGCGGTGAGACGGCTCAGCAGCGATCACGGGTGACGGCGGGCCAGCAGGCCTCGGCGGCGTACTGATCGGAGCGGTTCGGTGGCCGCGCCGGCGCGCCGGAGGATGTGGTTCGCCGCGAGGATCCCGGTGGCCGCGGCTCGTTCCATGAGCGCGCTCGGGAAGTCCGTCCGGATGCCGTCGCCGGCGAGGTAGACCCCGTCGGCGTCCGTGACGACGCCGGGCCGGTTGGCGTACCCTCCGGGTCGGAACGCCGGAGCGCGTGCCTCGACCCGCGCGCGCAGCGCCACCACCGGCAGGTCGGACACCTCCGGCCACAACGCGGCCAGTTCGGCGCGCATTCGCCCGGCCAGCTCCGTCGCGGGCACGTGCGCGTCGCAGGCGTACGCGTGCAACTCCACCACCGAGCCGCCCGTCCGCTCCGCCCACTCGCGCGCATCCCGCTCCAGCCGGTGGTAGACGGTGATCGAGTCGAGCGTGGACTGCCTGGAGACGCCGCTGAACACCGGCCGTGACCGCGCGACGTCACCCCCGAGCCAGTAACGGGCCACCGCGTACGGCGGGCCGACCGCCAACGCGTCGACCTGTCCGGCGAGCACCGGGCCGGCGGTGGCGAGCTGCGGCGAGTCCGCCACGAGGTGCTTCAGCGCCGGCGGATCGACGGCCAGCACCAGGTGCCGGGCGGTATGCGCGGATCCGGACGCCGTCACGACCTGCCAGCCGCTGTCGGCAGCCGGTTGCACCCGGACGGCCGGGTCGCCGGTGAGCACCAGTGCGCCGTGGCTGCCCAGGTGCGCAGCGAGGGGTTGCCAGATGGCGGTGTCGTAGTCGTGGTCGGGGGCGTCGAAGCGCAGTCCCTCCGGGTTGCCGAGGAAGTAGAAGTGGAAGTTGGCCACCATCTCGGCGGCCGACATCTCCCGCTCGTGGTTGAAGAACGAGTGCGAGAAGACCTCGAAGAGCATCGCCCGAGCCCGATCGGGCATGCGCAGCGAGTCGAGCAGCGCGGCCGCGGTGGTGTCGTCGAGCTCCCGATGGGTGCGTACCGGATCGTACGCCAGCAGCGGCAGCGCGGCCTTGCCGTCCATGTGCCGCAGGTCGCGCAGGCGCAGGCTGTCACTGCGGGAGACCAGCGCGAGCAGGTTGAGCGGTGGGGCCACCGGAAGCCCACCGAACTCCTCTGTCGGCCAGGTCGTCGAGAGCACCGGGTAGTCGTCGATCTGCCGCAGCAGGCGCAGTTGCGGGTGGACGCGGCGCAGGATGGACCGCCAGTTGTAGTACTGCCGGAAGAACGCGTGGAATCCGTGCTCCACCTGCTGCGCGGTGCCGTCGGGGAGCGTGTCGGGCCAGGCCGCGAGCCGACCGCCGAGAGTCGGGCCGGCCTCCAGCACGGTGACCCGTACGCCGCGCTCGGCGAGCACGACGGCGGCGGAGATGCCGGCTATGCCACCCCCGACGACCAGGGTGTCGTTGCCGGCGGCTGCGCGGTCGGCGCCGCCTCCGCCGGGGTCGATCTGTTCGGGGCGTACGTCGAAGAGCCGGCCGACAAGTCGGGACAGTTCCATGTGTGCCTCCCCGCCACAGGTCCGTCCAGTCTGCCTGTGCCGGCGCGACGACAAGGGCCCCTTCCTGCCGCTTTTCGCGGAAGGAAGGGGCCCTGGAACCCCACGGTCAGGCTCAGCTGGCCAGCTGGCTCAGGGGCGAACCGCCCGGCGAGCCGGCATCGCGGAACTGGTCGACCAAGTCATTCAGGAGCGACGCCGCCGGCAGCGTCGCTCCGAGCTCCTGGTCGGCCACGGGGCGCTCGGCGACGACGCCGTGCCGCGGGACCGTGTCGTGGGGGGTCGGGAGGTGGCCGCCGGTGGCGCTGAACAGCTGCGGGTGCTGCGCGGTCATCGCGTCGCCGATCAGCGCGGGCACCAGGTTGGCCGGCGCGGGCGCGAGCTGGTCGAGCGCGGTGCCGGAGGCGAGTGCCGCGACGCCGTCGATCGGGCTGGCGGCGTCAACTGGACCCGCACCGCCGGTCGCCAGCGGAACCGGCGCCGCCAGGGGCGCGCCGCCGAGCAGATCGGTGATCGCGCCGGTGGGTGCGCCACCGAGCAGGTCGGTCACGGCGGACGTGTCGGGGAGCGCGGGCAGGCCACCCAGGGGCGGGGCGACGGGTGCCCGGGAGTCAGGGTTCACCACGCCGGCCGGGTCGGGAAGCAGACGGTCACCCAGCGCCGCCGGGTCGATGAGGTCCCGGGTGGTCGCGTCGAGCGGCTCGACCGCGGTGAGCTGGGTGAGCCCGAGGTCGCTGCCGCCGGTCGGCGTGAGGAAGTCGTCCAGCGTCCCGCGCAGCTCCTGAGGGTCGCTCACCGGCAGGGGGTGCGCGTCCTGCGCCTGCGCGGCGCCGCCGGCGAGCAGCAGAAAGCCACCCGCGACACCGATCGTGCCGACTGCGCGGTGGAGCCAGTTGGTCATAGCAGGTCCAATCAGGTGTGAACGGATACACCGAACATTGGGTGTCTAGTTCGCCAAAAGACCCAACGAGCCATCCTCCAAACGGTTGCTGGGCTCCCCCGAATGCATGATCGCGGGCAGCGGCCGGCTGATCGGGCTGACTACGATCCGGGCATGGTTGCGGACCCCTGGCGCGACCGCGCGCGGCGTGCCATGGAGTCGCGACTGCGCCCCAACGGCGACGTGCGCCCGCACTACGTCGTCTGCGGCCAGGACGCGCTCGCCTTCTACCTGGTCAATGAGCTGATCGCCGCCGGAGGCCGGGTCACCGTGATCGTCCCGCCGCAGCGGCGGGCCGATGGGCCCGACATCCGTACGGTCCGGGGTATCCGCGTCATCCGTGCCGCCCGAATCGACGAGGCGACGCTGCGGCTCGCCGGGCTCGCCGGGGCGCGCGGGCTGGCGCTGATGCACCAGGACGACGTCGGCAACATCCATGCCGCGCTCTGCGCGCAGGAGGTCGAGCCGGACGTGCGGGTGGTCATGCGGATGTTCAACACCAGCCTCGGCAACGGGGTGAAGCGGTTGTTCGCCGACTGCCAGGTGCTCTCCGACGCGTCGATGGCCGCCCCCGCCTTCGTCGCCGCCGCGCTCGGCGAGGTGACGCCGACCCACTTCCGGCACGGTGGGCGGACGCTGCACGTCGCGCGCCGTGCCGATGTACGCCCGGAGCACGTGATCTGCGGCCTCGCCGACACCCGCGAGCGCACCCATCCGCGGGTGCTCCCCGCCGATCAGGACCAGGCCGACGTGGTGCTGGCCGAAGCGACCGGTGAGCCCGCCGGGACCGTCATCGCCGCCCGACGACTGGTCCGGGCGCGCCGGCGACGACGCCCCGCCTTCGCGCTGCTGCGCGCGTTACGGGTGTTCGTCAGCCGGAAGATCGGTATCGCGACGATCGGCGTGCTCCTCATCGTGGCGATCTCCGGCATCCTGCTCTCCCGGGCCGCGCACCTCAATCTGTGGCAGGCGCTCTACCTCACCCTGCTCACCGCCGTCACCGGGTCCGACGTCGACCTCGGCGAGCGTCCCGGCGTGCAGATCATGCAGGTCGTGCTGACCGTCGCCGGCCTGGCGCTGGTGCCGCTGATCACCGCGGTCGTCGTGGAGGGGATCGTCAACGCCCGGCTGGCGATCAACGCGGGTCGGCTGCGAACTCCCCGCACCGACCATGTCGTCGTCCTCGGCCTCGGCAACGTGGGCACGCGGGTGATGTGGCAGCTGCACGACCTCGGCGTCGAGGTCGTGGCCATCGACAAGGATCCGGACGCGCGCGGCGCGGACGTGGCCCGCCGGCTCGGCATCCCGCTCATCGTCGGTGACGGCGCGCAGGAGGAGACGCTGCGCGCCGCCTCCGTCGCCACCTGTCAGGCGCTCGTGGTGGTCTCCACCGACGACGTGACCAACCTGCAGGCGGCGCTCAACGGCCGTCTGGTGAAGCACGACCTGCGCGTCGTGCTGCGCCTCTTCGACGGCGACTTCGCCGAGCGCATCCAGAAGGCCTTCAACATCGGTATCTCGCGCAGCGTCTCCTACCTCGCCGCGCCGGCCTTCGCCGCCGCGATGATGGACCGCGACGTGATCGCCACGATTCCGGTGGACCGGCACGTGCTGCTGGTCGCCGAGGTCACGGTCGCCGCGGGATCGCCGCTCGACGGCCAGCAGCTCACCGCGCTGAGTCAGTCCCAGGGGGTACGGGTGATCGCGCTGGCGCGCGACGGCGGATCACGGCCACAGTGGAGCCCGGCGGCGGGAGAGCGGCTCGGCGCGCGGGACCGGGTGACCGTGGTGGCCCGCCGTGCCGGGCTGAGTTGGCTGGTCAAACAGGCGAGCGTGCTGACAATGCCACCGGCCGGGCCGGTCGGCCCGGACAAGGGCGTGCCGGGTGGCGCGTCCGCGTGAGGTCGTGAAGCCGCGCTGCGGGTGATCGCGAGGTTCCGGCCACCCGGGCGCAACCAGCGCGACTGTTGCCGTCACGTTCCTGCGGTAGGCGCAGCGATTGGCGGGGGGCAGGCGGGCCCGGCGTCGAACGGGGCGAACACGCTGGCGCTGATCTTTACCGGGTTCGATCCCCACGTTTGGACCGTGAAGCGGGTCACCGTGCCTGCGACGTTCTTGCAGAACCTGATGTAGTTCCCTCCATCGTTTCTTAACTGCGAGGTGTCGATCAGAGCCCACCCGGCCGCCTGCGCGGGCGGGCCGTAGTGGTCGAACATGCCGCGAACCGTCATGGATTGGGCAGCGTCATATGTGCGACTGACGAACGCCGGATGGGGAGGGGGAGCGTCTTCCCTGATGCCACTTGACGGAAGGCAGTCTTTCGCCCGCGACTCCTTCTCGACGAACTTCGAGTTCGGTGGCGCAATTTTCAGTACGGACTCTGCCTCGTATGCGGTGAGCAGAGCGCGCTGGTCGGCCGGCGGCGTGCAGGACAGGGGGTTGCGCTGCACCACGAACACCGCCACGGCGGCAAGGATCAGCACAACGAAGCCGACACCGATCAGCCCTTTGCGGTGTGCGAGCCGAAGCCAGCGCGACGCTTCTGCGAAGCAACCCATGTGCTCTCCTGACTGGACGGCTGTGTCCCGCCGTCCTTCGCGATGATCTCACCGCACCGGGTGCCGGGAGTGAAACCTGCGTTGGTCGTGTAGCCGGATGCCACCGAAGAGTCCGCGCTGCCCGTGCCACAAACTAGGTGGTGTCGCACCTGGCTGGACGGTGAGCGCGGGGGTGTCAGGTGGTCGGGACTTCGACGCCGAGGACGGCCTGTTCGTCGGGGCGGTGCACGAGGATGTCGGCGAGGAAGGACTGCACGGCGGGGGCGAGGCCGACGTCCCGTCCGGCAGCCTCGGACAGGCGCCAGCGGTGCTCGATGACCTGAGCGAACAGCTCCGCCGGCTCCAGCTTGCGGCGCAGGTGCGCGGGCACCGCCCGTACGACGGGTTCGAAGACCTCGGTCAGCCAGCGGTGCGCGGCCTGCTGCTCGTCGGTGAGGTCGCTCTCGGCGCGGTGCGTGTCCAGGTCGTTGAGGAGCCGCCGGGCCTGGTTCTCCTCGGCGTCGAGGCCGGTCAGGCGGAGTAGCCGGCGGCTGTGGTAGCCGGCGTCGACCACCTTGGGCCGTACGAGGTAGGCCCCGCGGTCGACGACGGACATGGCGACCTCGGCGACGTCGAAGCCGAGTTCGTTGAGGCGGCGGATGCGCCCCTCGATGTCGTGCCGGGCGTCCCGCTCGATCTGCTGCTCGTAGGTGATCTCGTGCCACAGCCGCTTGTACCGCTGCGCGACCTCTTCGCAGACCGTCTCGGGGTCGATCGACTCGTGCAGCAGCCCGGCGGCCTGCAGGTCGAGCGCCTCACCGAAGATGTTGATCCGGGCGATCTCCAGGTCCTCGCCGCGTTGGCCGTTGGAGAGCCGGCTGCGCAGGGCGCCGGTCTCCGCGTCGACCAGGTAGGCGGCGAACGCGCCGGCGTCGCGGCGGAACAGGGTGTTTGACAGGGAGCAGTCGCCCCAGAAGAAGCCGGTGAGGTGCATCCGGACGATCAGCGCGGCGAGCGCGTCCAGCAGTCGGGTCATCGTCTCCGGGCGCAGGGTGTGCGAGAAGAGCGCCCGGTAGGGCAGCGAGAACTGCAGGTGTCGGGTGATCAGGACCGGATCGAGGGGCTTGCCGTCGTCGTCGGCACGGTCGGCGACGATCGCGACCGCCTGGACGGAGGGGAAGTCGATCCGTTCCAGTGCGCGCAGCAGGTCGTACTCCCGTTCGGCGACCCGCTCGCCGGTCTCCTTCACCGCGTAGACGGTGCCGCCGAGCCGGACGAACCGCACGACGTGCCGGGAGATGCCCTGGGGGAGCGCCACCAGGTGATCGGCAGGCCACTGTTCCAGCGGTGTCGACCAGGGCAGGTCGAGCAGCGCCGGGTCGACGAGGGCCGAGGTGATGCGCACGAGACCAAGCATGACGGACCGCATGGGCGAATCGCTCCTCACCGTGGCTCGTTACACAGTGACGAGATGACCTAAATGTGGCATCTGGTGGTTTTAGTCATTGAAATGCCGCATCGACGACATGCAGGGGAAACAGGTATGCGACGAGCGCTGGCAGTGGTCGTCGGCGCGTGCGCGGCCGTGGCACTGGCCGGGGTCGCCGGGGCGACGACGCACCCGACGGCCCGACCCGACCCGGCCCCGGCGCTCACCCCCGAGGCGGCGGCGTCCGTGCGCACCACAGCCGAGCCCCCGGTACGACCGGCGGCCCCGTCGACCTCACGTACCGAAGCGCTCCCCGCGCCCCGGTCCCGGACGGGACCGCCCGGTCACCTTCCGATCGGGACGCTCGAGCAGGTCGACCGGGCACTCGGCTACTCCGGCGCAGAGCACTCCGCGACCTTCCGCTACCCCGGGTCGCGCTACGTGAAGCTGCACTTCAACCGGCTGCTCCTGCTCCCCGGCGACTACCCGACGGTGGCTGACCCGAGCGGCGCGGAGGTGCACCGCATGGACAGCGGTCCGATCGGCGGCGCGGCCGGCGAAGGGCGAGGAGCTCTACATCCCGCAGCACCCCGGCGGCGACCCGATGGTCATCGCGATGCGCAGCGACCGGGATGCGAACGGCACCTGCGCGGTCGGTAATCCCGCCTACGACGGCTACGTGGCACAGTCGGACGTCTCGTACCAGTGCGACACGCAGGCCGGCTCATCCGGCTCGCCCGTCATGTCCCGGGTGACGAACCGGGGTCATCGCGCTGCACCACTTCGGCGGCTGTCCCAACTCGGGCGTCCGGATGGATCTCATTCGCAACCGGATCAGGACCTTCCTCTAGCACGTCGATCAAGGGATGGGCAGCGTCGATTCCCGCCAGATCCGCTGCCCACCCCTCGATCAACGGTCCTGGCGGGGCGGGCCGGTAGCGTGTGGGCGTGCAGGAGACCACGGCCCCCCGTCGGCAATCCCGGCTCACGCCCCGACCGATCCGTCCGTCCGGTTGGTGGTTCGACGGGCTGCTGCTCGCCGGGTTCGTCGCCCTGACCGTCGCGCTCGCCAACGGACTTTTCTATGACGTGGACAACGCCGTGCGGGAGTGGGCCGATGCGCACCGCCCGGATGTCGCCTACGCGATCGGGCGAGGGCTCAACTGGCTCGGCAGCGGTGGTTCGCTCACCACGATCTGCGCGTTGATCGCGGTTTCCCTGGCGGTCCGTCGGCAGTCGATCCGGCCGATCCTGCCGGTGATCGCTGCCTTTCTGGCCACCGGGTTCGCCATCCTGCCGCTCAAGATCTGGACTGAGCGGGCGGCCCCCAACTCGAAGCTCCCCGATCGGGTCGAGATCTTCAATGACCTGCCGTTCGGCGAGTACTCGCAGTCCTATCCGTCGGGCCATCTGGTTAACACCCTCGTCTGGTACGGCGTACTCGCGCTGCTTCTCGCGCCCTGGCTCGCCCCGGCGACCCGGCGCTGGCTGCGGGTGACGCCGCCGGTGATCGTCTTCGCCTCGACGGTCTACCTCAACTTCCACTGGCTCACCGACTCGGTCGCCGGGCTGTTGCTGGGGCTCCTTCTCGACCGGTTGCTCGCCCGCGTGCCCTGGGACGACGTCCCGCTGCCGCCGCTACCGCGCGGCGCCGATCGTCCCGGCGTCTTCACCTAGGCGCCGGCATGTCCAGACTGGCCCGACGGCTCGGCGTATCCGACGCCGTCGTCATCGGTCTCGGATCGATGCTCGGCGCGGGCGTCTTCGTCGCCTTCGCCCCGGCGGCGGCCGCGGGCGGCGGGCCGGGCCTGCTCCTCGCGGTCGCCGTCGCCGGCTTCGTCGCCTTCTGCAACGCGACCAGCTCCGCCCGGCTCGCGGCCCGCTATCCCGAGTCGGGCGGGACCTACGTCTACGGTCGTGAGCGCCTCGGCGACCTCGCCGGTTTCCTCGCCGGCTGGGGGTTCGTGGTCGGCAAGACGGCGAGTTGCGCGGCGATGGCTCTCGCCATCGGCGCCTATCTCCGGCCCGGTCACGCGCGTCCGGTAGCGATTTTGGCCGTCGTCGCGATCACCGCCGTCAACCTGCTCGGCGTCCACCGCACCGCGCGCGCGACCCGCTGGCTCGTCGCGATCACGCTCGTGGTGCTCGCCGGGGTCGCCGCCGTGGGGCTCGCCGCCGGTCCGTTCGCACTGTCCCGACTGGGTGGCCTCGCCGGGACCGCGCCGCAGGGCGTCCTGAGCGCCGCCGGGCTGCTCTTCTTCGCCTTCGCCGGGTACGCGCGGATCGCCACGCTGGGCGAGGAGGTACGGGATCCGGAGCGCACCATCCCGCGCGCGGTGCCGCTCGCGCTCGGGCTGGTCGTACTGATCTATGCCGTGCTGGCGGTGGTCACCCTCGGCGTGCTCGGCGCCGACCGGCTCGCCTCCTCCGCCGCCCCGCTCGCCGACGTGGTCGGCGCCGCCGGGCTGCCCGCGTTGTCGTGGGTGGTGCGGGCCGGGGCGGCGGTGGCGGTCACCGGCGTTCTGCTGGCGCTCATCGCCGGCGTGGGACGGACGGTGCTCGCCATGGCGCGCCGGCGCGACCTGCCCGGGGTCCTCGCCGCGGTGCATCCGCGGCGCCGGGTGCCGCACCGCGCCGAGTTGGTGGTGGCCGCCGTGGTGGTCGTCCTGGTCGGCTTCGGCGATCTACGCGATGCCATCGGCTTCTCCAGTTGTACGGTCCTCGTCTATTACGCGATCACGAACGCGGCGGCGCTGACCCTCGGGGCGGACCCGGCCCGCCGGCTGCCGGTGCGGCTGTTGGCCGCGCTCGGCCTGCTCGGATGTGTACTGCTGGCGGTGAGTCTGCCGCTGGCGAGTGTGCTGGCCGGCTTCGCCGTGCTCGCCGTCGGCGCTGTATGGTTCGGCGCCCGCCGGCTGCTCCCGCGCGGAAAGCCGACCGCTCGCACCGCGAAACGGTGAGCGGCGTCAGGGCAACTCGGTGACGGATACGGAGGCGTGCAGCCGCTCGTAGTCGATCGGCGACAGCTCGCCGGCGACCGCTGCGGCGACCGCTGCGGCGGAGAGCGCCACCGCGTCGCGTAGTCGCTCCGGCCACGGCCGGCCGCTGCGCAGGCCCCGCGCCAGCGCCGCCACGCACGCGTCGCCCGCGCCGGTCGGGTTTCCCGTGACGACTTCGGGAGGCGCGGCGTGCAGGACGAGATCGCCGGTGTCGGCCAGCAGGCCGGCGGCGCCGAGCGAGGCCACGACGGTCTGCGCGCCGAGGTGGCGGACGGCGGCTGCCGCCTCGCGCGCTTCGCTCACGCCGCCGATCTGGACCCGGCGGCGGAGGATGATGCTGTGCAGCGTCGACAGCTCGCGCGCGTTCGGCTTCACCACATCCGGCCGGGCTCGGATCCCCAGGTAGGCGGGTCCACCGTCGGCGTCGAGAATGGTCGCCACACCGGCTGACCGGGCGAGCCCGATCAGGGTGGCGTAGCCGTCGTCCGGCACGCCGGGCGGCAGCGAGCCGCAGAGCGCGACGACGTCGGCATCGGCGAGCAGTCCGCGATAGCGCTCCAGGAACGCGCTCCATTCCGGTGCGGCGACGCGGGGTCCGGGTTCCCAGAAACCGGTCGGCTCTCCGTCGTCGGAGGCGACCACGACCGTACGACGGGACTCGCCGTCGATCGACGTGAACGCCTCCGGCACGCCGGCCGCGGCGAGCAGGTCCCGGATGCGGGCCCCGGTCGCGCCGCCGGCCAGTCCGGTGGCCATGACCGGCTCGCCGAGCGCGTGCAGGAGACGCGCGACGTTGACGCCCTTTCCGCCCGCGCGTTCGACGACGGTGCTAACCCGGTGGGTGGTGCCCGGCCGCAACACGTCGACGCCGTAGGTGACGTCGAGCGCGGCGTTGAGCGTGACGGTGAGGATCACACGTCCTGCCAGGTGCCGCCGCGCATCACCCGGATCACGCGTAGCTCGTCGTCGAGGTGGACCAGGTCGGCGCGGCGTCCGGCGACGAGGGCGCCGACGGAGTCGCCGAGCCCGATGGCCCGGGCCGGCGTCGTCGAGGCCATCCGGCAGGCATCCACCATGGATACGCCCGCGCTGATCGCCTGCCGCAGCGCGGCGTCCATCGTCAGCGTGCTGCCCGCGATCGACCCGTCGCGGGCCAGCCGGGCCACCCCGTCGGCGACGACCACGGCCTGCCCGCCCAGCTCGTACTCGCCATCGCCCATGCCCGCCGCGGCCATCGCGTCGGTGATCAGCGCGGCCCGGTCGGGTCCGGTGACCGAGGCGGCGAAGGCGATCGTGCCGCGATGTAGGTGCACGCCGTCGGCGACCAGCTCGCAGACCACACCGGCCGCGCCGAGCAGCGCGAAGACCGGGCCGGGCTCGCGGTGGTGCGGCGGGCGCATGCCGTTGAAGACATGCGTGCCGACGCTCGCGCCGGCGGTGACCGCGGCGAGCGTCTGGTCGTACGTGGCGTCGGTGTGCCCGACCGCGGCGACCACGCCGTGGGTGGTGAGGAACTCGATGGCGGTGAGCGCCCCGGGCCGCTCCGGCGCGATGGTGACCATCCGCACCGCGCCGTCGCCGAGCTCGATCAGCGTGGTCAGCTCGTCGACCGACGGGTCGCGCAGGTGTTCCGGGTTCTGCGCACCGCACCGCGCGGCCGACAGGTAGGGGCCCTCGAAGTGGATGCCGGCGAAGATCCTCTCCCGCACCAGCGGGGCGAAGGCGGCGGTGGCCTGTCGCATCAGCGCGAACGGGGAGCTGACCAGGCTCGCCAGCAGCGTGGTGGTGCCATGGGCCAGGTGGAAAGCGGCGGCGCCCCGCGCCGACTCGGCGTCCCCCGTGGTGAACGTGTGCCCGCCGCCGCCGTGGGTGTGGATGTCGACGAAGCCGGGGACGATCCAGTGCCCGTCGGGAACCCGCTCCGGCACGGCTCCTTCGCCGACCGCGGTGATCGTCTCGCCGTCGAACTCGACGTACCCCTCGTCGAGCACCCCGCGCGGGGTGACCACCCGGCCGCCGACCTTCACCGTGCCTCCAGCGTGTCGAGGGCGAGCAGGGCGGCGCCGAGGCAGCCGGCCTCGTCGCCGAGCGCCGCGCGGGTCAGCTGCGGCTCGCGGTGGAAGGTGACCCGGTCGTGCAGCGCGCGGCGCAGCGGCGCGAGCAGCGCCTTGCCCGCCTCGGCCAGGCCGCCGCCGAGCACGACCACCTCGGGGTCGAAGAGCGCCTGCCCGGTGAGGAGTCCGTCGGCGAGCGCCTCCACGGTCTCCTGCCAGACCTGGACACCGAGCGGATCGCCGGCGGCGGCCGCGGTGGCCACCTCCGCGGCGGTCGCGGGTGTTCCGGTCAGCTCCGCATAGCGCCGCCCGACCGCGGCCGCCGACGCCACCGCCTCCAGGCATCCGTACTGACCGCAACCGCAGCGTGGCCCGGTGGGCCGTACGACGATGTGGCCGAGCTCCCCGGCCGCGCCGTGCGCGCCGGCGAGGGCCACCCCGTCGACGATGTGCGCGGCCGCGATGCCGGTGCCGATGGCGACGAAGAGCACGTGCCGGCTGCGCCGCCCGGCGCCCAGCCGCGCCTCCGCGATGCCGGCCACCCGCACGTCGTGGCCGAGCGCCGCGGGCAGGCCGAGACGCGCCGTCGCAAGGTCACGCAGCGGTACGTCGCGGAAGCCGACGTTCGCCGACCAGACCGCCACCCCGGCGGCCTCGTCGATGACGCCGGGGACCGCCACGCCGACGGCGAGCGGGGTGAGGCCGTCTGCGCGGGCCCGTCCGGCCAGGCCTTCGGCGAGGTCGAGGATGGTCTCGGTGACCGCGTCCGGACCGCGTTCGGCCCGCGTCGGGTGCCGTTCCGCGTGGTACGTCCGGCCGTCGGGGTGCACGAGGCCGCACTTGATACCGGTGCCGCCGACGTCGAGGGCGACGACAACTGATCCGCTCATGCCGCCACTGTGCCGTGTCCGCTCACGCGAGGACGACCGACCGGGTGAGGTGGCGGGGGGCGTCGGGGTCGAGACCCCGGGTGGTGGCGAGGGCGACGGCGAAGCGCTGGGCCAGGATCAGGTCGGCCATCGGGTCGAGCGGCTTACGGCCGGCGGCCCAGCGGTCGAGCGTCGCGTAGACGCAGCTGGAGCGGTTGTGCACGAGCGCCGCGCCGGTCGCCTCGACATCGTCGGCGAGTCCCTCCGGAATCTCGCCGAAGGCCCACACGAGACGTCCGGGTCCGGCGATGGCGATGGGCCCGTGCCGGTAGTCCATCGCCGGGTACGCCTCGGCCCAGAAGGTGGCCGCCTCGCGGCACTTGAGCGCGGCCTCCTGGGCGAGCCCGACGGTCCATCCGCGACCCAGGAAGGTGGCCTGCTCGATCCGGTCCGGGGCGACCGGCAGCGGAGCTCGCACGGCCACCTCGGCGTCGGCGGCCGCGGCGGAGAGATCCTCGCCGAGGCCGGCGCGGAGCAGGGCGAGGGCGGTGGTGGCGAAGCGGGTCTGCACCACGGAGCGCTCGTCGGCGAAGGGCATCAGCACGCTGTCCGTGGCGAGTCCGACGGCGGGCGAGCCGGGATCGCCGACGATCACGGTGGTCGACTGGTCGTGCGCGGCGGTGAGCAGGTCGAGTACCTCGGTGGTGGTGCCCGACCGGGTGATGGCGATGATCCGGTCGTAGCGACGGCCGGCGGGAAACTCGGACGCCTGGAACGCGTCGGTCTCGCCCTGGCCGGCGCGCTCGCGCAGCCCCGCGTAGGCCATCGCCATGAACCACGACGTGCCGCAACCGACCACCGCGACGCGCTCGCCGGGGCGCGGCAGCGCCGGGGCCGAGGTGGTGGCGAGTTCGGCCGCGCGACGCCAGCACTCCGGTTGGCTGGTGATTTCCGCGTCGACGTAGGCCATGACACTCCCCGGGCGGCTAGGGTGCGCAATCAAGCTCAATTACGGGCTATTTCGAGCGTTATTGTGCGCGAACCGACGAGGTCGTGGCAAGCACGTGACATATTGCGCAAGGGTCAGTTTTGCGTGCCGGAGTTTCGCGCACTACTGTGCACGAAATCACTCACCGTCTGCGCATGGAGGCCGCGGTGGACCGGTACGCCCGCTGGAACGCGCTCCTGGAGCTTCTGACCGACAGTGGCCGGGTCAGTGTGGAGGATGCGGCTGCCCGGCTCGACGTCTCGCAGGCGACCATCCGCCGGGACTTCGACCAGCTCGCGCAGCAACAGATGATCACGCGTACCCGCGGCGGCGCGGTCGCCAACGGCGTCTCCTACGACCTTCCGCTGCGGTACAAGACCGCCAAGCACTCGGCGGAGAAGCAGCGCATCGGCACGGCCGCCGCCGCGCTCGTCGCGCCCGGGATGGTGGTCGGGCTGAACGGCGGCACGACCACGACCGAGGTGGCGCGGGCGCTCGCGGTCCGCGCCGACCTCAACACCAGCGCCGACGGCGCGCAGTTGACCGTGGTGACCAACGCGCTCAACATCGCCAACGAGCTGCTGGTCCGTTCCCGAATGAAGGTCGTGGTCGCCGGCGGCGTCGTGCGTCCACAGTCGTTCGAGCTCGTCGGTCCGCTCGGTGGCGCGCTGCTCCGCGAGGTCACCTTGGATGTGGCGCTGCTCGGGGTGGACGCGATCGACGCGCACCTGGGCGCGGCGGCCCACCACGAGGGCGAGGCGTCGATGAACGCCCTCATGGTGGCGCGGGCGAAGCGGGTCGTCATCATCGCGGACTCGTCCAAGCTCGGCGGGCACGCCTTCGCCCGGATCTGCCCGATCGAGCGGGTGGAGACGCTGGTGACGGACTCGGGCGCCGATCCCGCCATTGTGGAGTCGTTCCGGGCGGCCGGCCTCACCGTGATCGTCGCCTGATCTCACTTTCCGGACATAACCCTGCCAGAGCGGCAAGATCATGAAGTTCTTGTGCGGGTGCGTGGCATCGGACTCCACAGGCAATGCATACCGCGTATGGTGTCGCGTGTCATTCATCGACACATCCCATGCACGGGGAGGCCGGATTTGGCTGCAGTACTGGAGATAGAAGGTCTCAGAAAGACGTACAAGAGTCGGCGACGTGGGGTGCGTCAGGCCCTCGACGGTTTCGACATGCTCGTCGAGGCGGGTCAGGTGCACGGCTTCCTCGGGCCGAACGGTTCGGGCAAGACGACCACCCTCCGTACGCTGCTCGGTCTGATCAAGCCCAACGGCGGCCGGATGGCGATCCTCGGCCAGGAAGTGCCGGCCGCCCTGCCGACCGTCGCCGGGCACGTCGGGGCGATCGTGGAGAGCCCGCAGTTCTTCCCGAACTTCACCGCCACGGACACCCTCTCGCTCCTCGCCGACGCCGGCCGGGTGCCGCAGACGCGGGTGATGGAGGTGCTGGAGCTGGTCGGCCTGCACGACCGGGCCAAGGAGCGGGTCAAGACCTACTCGCTGGGCATGAAGCAGCGGCTCGCCGTGGCGTCGGCGCTGCTCAAGAACCCCAAGCTGCTCATCCTCGACGAGCCGGCCAACGGCCTCGACCCGGGCGGCATCCGCGAGATGCGCACGCTGATGCGGAACCTCGCCGAGTCCGGGATGACCGTGGTGCTCTCCAGCCACATCCTCGGTGAGATCCAGCTGATCTGCGACTCGGTCACGATCATCTCCCTGGGGCGTCGGGTCGCGGCCGGTCCCGTCGCCGAGGTCCTCGCCCAGCACGCCGGCGGTGGCGTACGGGTCCGCCTGGAGGCCGTCACCGATCTGCCGATCGCGGCCGAGGCGCTGACCCGTGCCGGAGCCCAGGTGACCACTCACGACGATCATCTCCTGGTCAGCTCCGTCGACAAGCCGGCCTGGGTCACCCGCACGCTCGCCGAACGCGACCTCTACGTCAGTGAGCTGGCACCGGTCACCGTGGACCTGGAGAGCGTCTTCCTGGAACTGACCGGCACCGCCCCGGTCCCCGGGCAGCACCGTCAGGTCGATCAGTCCGTCGCGGTCGGCGACGCGACGCCCGCGCAGGGAGGGTGGGGAGTATGAGCCTGTTCAAGGCCGAGTTCCGGCGGCTGCTCAAGCGCCGCTTCGTGCGCTACATGGCGCTGGTCGGGCTGTTGGTGCTCGTCGCCGTGGCGGTCGGCACCTTCGTGACCAACCACAAGATCGGCCCGGCGCAGGTCGCCGCCGCCGAGCGCCGCGCCGAGCAGGAATACCAGCAGAGCGTCCAGTGGGCGACGCAGGAAAAGCAGCAGTGCGAGAAGGACAAGGCGGCCGGCAGGACCGACGACAAGCGCTACCCGCCGGACTGCGCGGAGATGATGCCCCCACCGCGCGAGGCCTTCGAGGCCAGGTGGTTCCTGCCGTCGACCTTCGACTTCCGCGAGCAGTTCGAACCGATGATCACCGCGTGGGCGGCGATCCTCGCGCTCGTCGCGTTCGCGGTCGGCGCGTCGTTCATCGGCGCCGAGTGGAACAGCGGCGGAATGATGAACCTGCTGCTGTGGCGCCCGCAGCGCTTGAAGGTCCTGCTGACCAAGCTCGGCGCGCTGCTCACTGGGCTCCTCGCCCTCGCGGTGGTCTCGGGCGGCTTATGGGCCGCCGCGTTCTGGGCCATCGGCAACCTGCGGGGCACCACCGCGAAGACCACCGCGGGCGTGTGGGAGTCATTCGCGCTGACCGGGCTGCGGGGCATTGCCGTGGTGGTCGTCGCCGGGATCGTCGGCTTCGCGCTCGCCTCCCTGGGCCGGCACACCGCGCTCGCGTTGGGTGGCGCGCTCGGCATCATGGTCGTCGGGCAGTTCGGCCTCGGCATCGTTCTCAGGATGGCGGGGGTGAAGTTCGTGGAGGCGTGGCTGCTCCCGACCTACCTGCTCGCGTGGATGCAGAAAAAGGTCATCCTGGAGGACTGGGAGTCCTGCCAGGCATCCTTCAGCGGAGAGTGCAAGCCGCAGACGATGGAGGTCGTCTGGCAGGACGGCGGAACCCTCCTTGCCGTCGCCGTGGTGCTGACCCTCGGCGCGGCGATGTGGATGATGCGCCGCCGGGACGTCGCCTGACGGTAGTTTGGGCAGCTGGGACGGGGCCTTCGGGTCCCGCCCCCGCTGTCTGGTGCGGATGTCATGGATGGCGGATACCCTGGAACGCATTCGTACGTTCGTGCTATTCGATGTCCGAGGAGCGCCATGAAGCCCCCCGCCGCCGACGCTCCGGCCGCCGACAACGGCTTCGACGACGAGCCGTCGAGCGACATTCCCGAGCCGGAGCTCAGCTCGACGCTCGACGAGATCGGTGCGCTGCACGACGCGCCGCCGTGGGAGACACCAGAGCCGGCGGCGCCGGTCGAGGCCGCGCTGACCGAGCGTGAGCAGCAGATTCTGGCGTTCGAACGCAAATGGTGGAAGCACGCCGGCGCCAAGGAACAGGCGATCCGGGACGCCTTCGACCTCTCCGCGACGCGTTACTACCAGATCCTCAACGGGTTGCTCGACAATCCCGCCGCCCTCGTCGCCGACCCGGTGCTCGTCGGTCGGTTGCGGCGGCTGCGTTCCACCCGCGCGCGGGGACGCCGCCGCTAGTTGTAGCCGTCGGGCGGTTCCGCCAGCCGCTCCATCCGGTTCCAACCGGCCCAGCCACGCTTGCGCATCAGATCCTGCAGCCGCTGCGTCCGCGGGTCGGACTCGACGGCAAGTGCGTCCAGAAGGTCATGCGGTAGATCGTCGTAAGCCTCCTCGCCGAGGTTGATCTCGCCGGAGGTGTATGCCTGCTCGGCCAGGCAAGCCATGATGTCGGCGGCTTCCTCCAGACGCGGGTCGTCGTCGCCTGCGTCGCTTTCGAAGATCTCCGACAGCACCCGATAGAGCCGGACGACTTGCGGGTCATCGAGCTGCGCGAGTTTCCCGGGCATAAACTCGCGGATGCGATCGGGCGAGCGAGCCGCAACCAGGATCCACCCGTCCCGTTCACCCCCCACCATCCGCTCTGACGCCCCGATCTCCCGAAGCCGATCGAGATAGGAGATCACCTCCGGTGGGAGCGCCAGACTGTCGCCGGCAGTGAGCTGCGCGATCTGCTTGCGGCTGGTCTCCAGCCGTTCGATCTCGTCGCGCAGGTGGCTGTCGATCCTGTGGACCGCTTCGGCAAAGGTCGGTGCGTCGGCTTCGAGCATCTGACCGATCCGGGAGAGCGGCACGCCAGCGTTGGCGAGGGTGCGGATCTTGATGAGGGACACGACTGCCTTTGGGCCATACCGCCGGTAACCCGAAGCATCCCGCTCCGGCTCGGGCAGTAGTCCGACCTGGTGATAGTGCCGCACCGCCCGCACCGTGACGCCGGCATACGCCGCCAGTTGACCGATCGTCAGCATGCTGTAGATCCTGCCCTCAACTCGCCCAGATCCGGTCGACGCCGGCTCAGGAGATCCTGCGACGGTAGGAGATGGTGGCGAAGATGTAGGCAACGATGAGGATGCCGACGCACCAGGCGAGGGCGGTCCAGATGTCGGTGCCGACCGGTTGCTGTGTGAGCAGGTCGCGGATCGTGTTGACGATGGAGGTCACCGGCTGGTGTTCGGCGAAGGCGCGCACCGGGCCGGGCATGGTGCCGGTGGGCACGAAGGCCGAGCTGATGAACGGCAGGAAGATGAGCGGGTAGGAGAACGCGCTCGCGCCGTCCACGGACTTCGCGGTCAGGCCGGGGATCACAGCGATCCAGGTCAGCGCCAGGGTGAACAGGATGAGGATGCCGGCGACCGCGAGCCAGGCCAGCACTCCAGCGCCCGAGCGGAAGCCCATGAGCAGGGCGACGCCGACGACGACCACGAGCGAGATCACATTTGCGACCAGCGAGGTCAGCACGTGCGCCCACAGCACGCCCGACCGGGCGATCGGCATGGACTGGAACCGCTCGAAGATCCCGCCCTGCATGTCGGTGAAGAGCCGGAATGCGGTGTAGGAGATGCCCGACGCGATAGTGATGAGCAGGATGCCGGGCAGCATGTAGTCGATGTACTGGATCGGACCGGTGTCGATCGCGCCGCCGAACACGTAGACGAACATCAACATCATGGCGATCGGCATGATCGCGGTCGTGATGATGGTGTCGAGGCTGCGCGTGACGTGGCGCACGGTCCGTCCGGTGAGGACGGCGGTGTCGCCGAAGAAGTGCGTGGCCATAGCTGTTCCTTACTTCTTGTTCGACCAGGTCTTGCGGTCCTGGCTGCCCTCGTCGGCGTCGCCGTGCTTGTCGTCTTTGCCGGCGTCCCCGACGACCGCGAAGAAGACGTCTTCGAGGGAGGGCTGCTTCTCGACGTACTCGACCTTGGCGGGCGGCAGCAGCTGTTTGAGTTCGGTAAGGGTGCCGTTGACGATGATCCGACCCTGGTGGAGGATCGCGATCCGGTCGGCGAGCTGCTCGGCCTCCTCCAGATACTGCGTGGTGAGCAGTACCGTCGTGCCGCCCTCGGCGAGCTCCTTGACGGCCTGCCATACCTCGATGCGCGCCTCCGGGTCCAGCCCGGCCGTCGGCTCGTCGAGGAAGATGACCGGCGGATTCCCGATGAGACTCATCGCGATGTCCAGGCGGCGGCGCATGCCACCGGAGTACGTCGCTACCCTCCGGGTGCCCGCCTCGGTCAACGAGAAGCGCCTCAGTAGGTCATCCGCGATCGCGCCCGGGTCCTTGAGGTGCCTCAGCCTGGCGACCAGGACGAGGTTCTCCCGCCCGCTGAGGATCTCGTCGACCGCCGCGAACTGCCCGGTGAGACTGATGGACTCGCGTACGTCGGCGGCCTGTGTCGTGACATCGAAGCCGTTGACTCGGGCAGTCCCTGTGTCCGCCCTGAGCAGCGTGCACAGGATCTTCACCAGGGTGGTCTTGCCCGCCCCGTTCGAGCCGAGCAGGGCGAAGATGCTGCCCCGCGCCACGTCGAGGTCCACGCCGCGCAGCACACGCAGCTCCTTGTACGACTTCTCCAGGCCCTGCACATGGATCGCAGGCCCCTGGACCTGATTGGTTGTTGGAGGGATGCGCATGACAGCCAGCATGGAGGGTTGACGCAGGGTCATGGTCAAGCCCGCAGGGCAGATTCGATTCGTGCAGTCAAACGGAAGCTACGGCCCGCCGCCCGACGGGAGTGGCTGACTACGCAGTGGTGCGCGGAATGGCTGTGCACGCCGGCCACGCCGACTGATCACCAACCGGTGTCTATCCCTTGGAATTACTCATCTAGCCGCGCTCCTCGGTGGTACCGCCGATGCTCGTCGATGGCAGGATGCCGGGCATGACGACGCGCGCAGCCCTGGAGCCGGTGGGCCGCACGCGGGCGAACCAGCTCGCCCGGCTGGTGACCGAGGTGCTCGCGCCCGCCGTGCTCGCCGCGTTGATGCCGCTCGTCATCGCGGTACACGCGACCGGGGACTGGATCACGGGTGTTGGTTGGGGAGCTTTGGCGATCCTCTTCTGCTCGGCGATCCCCTACGCGATCATCTGGCTCGGCGTGCGTCGCGGTCAGCTGACCGACCACCACATCGGGGTACGTGAGCAGCGCCGCCGGCCGATGGCCCTGGCTGTCGTCTCCGTCGTCGGTGGGCTGGTGGTGCTCCGGCTCCTCGGCGCGCCCCGCCCACTCGTCGCGATGGTCGCCGTGATGCTCGGTGTCGTGCTGGTGGTCGGGATCGTCAACCAGGGCTGGAAGCTGAGCGCGCACGCGGCCGTAGCCACCGGCTCCGCCACCGTACTGGTGATCGTCTTCGGCGCGCCGCTGTTCGTCGCGTTCCTGTTGGCCGTCCTCGTCGCGTGGTCCCGCGTCGAGTTGCGCGATCACACGACCGCGCAGGTGATCACGGGCGCGCTCGGCGGGATGCTCGTCGCCGCACCGACATACCTGCTGCTCGCCTAGAGCGTCATTTCTCGTACGTCCGGAGCCCGTTGCCGAGCGCGATGAACGTGGGCGCCCACTCGCCGATGAAGATGCCCCAGCGGTCGGCACGGGCGATCCCGTTTGACTCCATCCTCTGCGAGAGCATCCAGCTCACGAAAGCAGCGCCGATGCTCGCGATCCCCGCCGCATAGCAGTGCTCTGCCCGCAGGCCCTTCTCGTGCAGCATTTGCAGCATCTGTCGATCCCCCGTCTCGTGGTGGTGGCGTCGGCCCTCCAGTGCCGTCCCCACCCTGCTCGCCGCAGACCAACCTGCACCCACGCTACCGTCGGTAATCGTGGCCGGTCTCGGGCTTGCCGGAGAAGGGGCGAGGGTGCCGTGCCGGGCCGTAGAGTCGGTGCGGGTCGGGGTTTTCAGGACCCATCAGGGAGCAGCGATGACCCAGCCGACCTATTCCGTCAGTGTCGCCGCGGTCGTCGTCGACGACGTCGAGGGCGAAGGTCGGGTGCTGGTGATCCAGCGACGCGACACCGGCGCGTGGCAACTGCCGGGCGGGATCCTCGGCGCCGACGAATTCGTCGCCGACGGGGTGCGGCGCGAGGTGCGCGAGGAGACCGGGGTCGAGATCGAGCCGGAACGGCTGACCGGGGTCTACCAGAACATGACGCTCGGCGTGCTCGCGCTGGTCTTCCGGGCCCGGCTCGTCGGTGGGGCGCCCACGCCGACCGAGGAGTCGGTGGCCGTCGAATGGTGGACGGTCGGCCAGGTTGAGGCGGGAATGGACGCGGTCTTCGCCGCCCGCATCCTCGACGCGCTCACCGACGAGCGGACGCCCACGGTCCGGTCCCATGACGGCGTACGCCTCCTGCACCACGCCTGACGCCCGGCCCCGCCCCGGCCTCCCGCCCCCTCCCGCCCCCTCCCCGTCGATCAAGGACGTATTCACACGTACTGATCTCCAATCGTGTGAATACGTCCTTGATCGACCGCAAACTCCTTGATCGCCGAGCGCGGGCGACGCGACGGGAATCGCGGACGGCGAGAAATGACGGGGGCACAGGAGAAGAATCGGCGGTATGAGTGACCGTGCCGAGTGGGCGGGACTGAGTGACACCCGAACGGCGGAGCCGGGCGTTGCGGACGCCTACGACGCGGCGCGGCTCGCGGCCGAACTCGGTCAGGCGGTACGCGACCTGCGCGAGACTCGGGCCTGGAGTCAGGCGCAGCTCGCGCAGACGGCGGGCATGACGCCGTCGGAGGTGGCCCGCTTCGAGGCCGGCAGCACCATGCCGACCCTCCTCATGCTCAAGCAGTTGGCCCGGGCGCTCGACGCCGACCTGGCGATACAGTTCCGGACCCCGATCCGGTGACCGGCGTCGTCCGCGTCGTCCGTCGGACCGCAATGTCGCCGAATCTGCTGTCTCCGCAGCCGCGGACGCAGCAGGTTCCCTGACATCGCCGGCTCGTGCCGGCGCCGGGCTACGGGCGCGGGACGCGCAGCGCGGCGACCCGGATGAGGGCCTGTCGGTGCCGCCCGTCCGTGCCGTCCCAGCGGAGCTCCACCCCGAGCAGGTTGATCCATTCCAGGCCGGGCAGGTCGGCTCCGGCCGGCACGTGCGTCACCCGCAGGTGCAGCTCGCCCCGGCCGTAGCAGTAGTCCGCCTCGGAAATCCGGATCACGTCGCCGACGGCCACCGGCGGCGCGCTCACCAGTGCCCGCCGTTGGTCGGCCACCGCTGAGTCGGCTCGCTGAGGCGGTCGGGGCACGGCCATCGCAGGCCGCAGACGCAGCGGCGTCCCCATCGTCGCCAGTCGCGCCGATGACGCGGGGCGAACGGGATGGTCGGCGCCTTCTGCTGCCAGCTCCACCACATCACCCGCCGCCTTTCGAAGATTGTGGAGAGGGGCCGCCCGGTGGGGCTTGCCGCACCAACCGTGTGGGCGGCCCCTGCGGTCCCGCCCGGGGCTCGGGGGCGCACTCCGAGCGGTTCCGCTGGTTCACAGTCTGGTGAGGACGGCACTACGCTCATAAGGGTCGATGCGTGGACCCGGTTTCGTGTCCACGATCCCGGCCCTGGTGTAAGGAGCTGTACGTGGGCCAGCAAACGACGCTCGACCTCTTTGCCGACGAGTTACGCCGGGCCCGCGCCGCCGCCGGCATGTCGCAGGACGCATTGAGCCACGTGATCAACTACTCGTCGTCTCTCGTGGCGAAAATCGAGCTTGGCCAGCGCCGCCCCAGACGTGACTTCGCGCAGCGCTGCGACGAGGCGTTGGAGACCGGCGGGTTGCTGGTCCGGATCCACGCGGTGCTTGGCCATGGGCCGGTTCAGCCCTGGTTCCGCCAGTGGGCGGCCATCGAGCAGGAGGCGACCTCGCTGCGGTCATACGAGTGGTCAGTGGTGCCCGGTCTGTTGCAGATCGAGGCGTACGCCCGCACCCTGCTCGGCGGTGGCGCCCTGCTCATCGGTGACGAGGTCGAGCAACAGGTGGCGGTCCGGCTGGAGCGGCAGGACGTTCTGCTCCGAGACCGCCCGCCTCACTTCATCGCGGTGATCGACGAGCACGTGCTGCGCCAGCCGATCGGCGGTGCCGAGGTGATGCGGGACCAGCTTTGCCACCTCATCAAGGTCTGCACAGATCATCCGCGCGTGCGAATCCAGATCGTGCCGCGCGCCGTCGGGGCCTACGTTGGGCTGAACGGTCCCTTCGTGATCGCCACGCCGCCGGACGGGGATGATGTCGCCTATCTGGACGACCAACTTCAGGGGCAACTGATCGATCGCGTGGAGGATGTCGCGACGATCCAGCGGGCTTGGGAGTCGGTCCGCGGCGAAGCGCTGCCACACCAGCAGTCCATGGAGTTGATACGGGAGGCGGCGGGGAGATGGAATTGACCGGCGTCACCTGGCGCAAGAGCACTCGCAGCAACGCTAACGGCGGCAACTGCGTGGAGGTCGCCGACAACCTGCCGGGCCTCGTCGGCGTACGTGACAGCAAGGACCCGACGGGATCGCCGTTGATATTCGAGCGCGACGCGTGGCGGGCATTCGTGCGGGCGGTCAAGCGCTCCTGACGGGAGCCGCAGCGTGCCCGCCCCGGCGCGTTCAGAAGACCAAAGATCGGGAGTGCGGTCATGAGCTATCCGGAGCCGCGTTACCTCGGTGACAAGGGCGAGGTCAGCGCCAGCTACCGCCCGGCGGGCCACAAGCCCGAGCTGACGTATCCGACCGGCAACACGGTCCATTACCTGGCAACAGGCGCGTCGACCAACGGCCAGTTCGGCCTCTACCGCTGGGAGATGGGCCCCACGCCGAGCGGCCCCGACCTGCACTTCCACAAGTCGATCTCCGAGTCGTTCTACATTCTCGCGGGCTCGGTGCGGATCTACGACGGCACCCGCTGGATCGACACCGCCCCCGGAGACTTCGTGCACGTGCCCGAGGGTGGGATCCACGCGTTCCGCAACGAGTCGGGGGAGCCGGCGTCGATGCTGCTGCACTTCGCCCCCGGCGCGCCGAGGGAGGGTTACTTCGAGGGGCTGATCGACCTGGCCGGGAAGAGCGAGGAGGAGCGCGCCGAGTTCTTCCTCCGCCACGACACCTTCTGGCTCTAACCAACGCTCAGCGATTGGCGTGCCGGCTGGCACGGCGGCTGTCACTGTCGGATCAGGGACGTTCGGCCGGGATGACGATCGTGGTCTGTTGCTGCCCCTCCAGGGGCAGCAACAGACCACGATCACGCTGCTACAGCTCGTACGTCCGCTGCACAAGTCGATCTGAAGCGACTGATCTGTGGTGGCACCTGGCCGTGTTCCAGCCCGTGCAGCAGACCATCTGGCCGCCGACCAGTGTCCAAGGAACTGTGAGCCGCTCGGACAGGTCGAGGACCGCGTGCCATAGCGAGTCAACGGGCGCTGCCAGCGGCGGCAGCACGACCTCGCTCATGTGACGGGTCGCGGGGACGCTGTGGCCTCGCTCGTGCGTTGCCCGAGGTGTTGCGCGTTGACGCGCCCGGAGCGGCGGCGCGCAATCTGGCCGGCAAGGCGATTCAGCATCTCCGCCCCGGCCCGGGCGGCGCGATCTTCACCGGACTCGACCAGGTCGGCGGCGAGCACTGACGGTGCGAGATCGGACTGTCCCTCGGCGAACGGCCACACGTCATGGGGCACACGCACGATGACGTTCGGCTCGGGTCCGCGGTCGCGCACATGCAGTTCGCGGCGTAGTTGTGGCCAGAGGTCTGCGGGGACGTAGAACTCCGGCACCGCGGCGACCACGACCAGGTCGGCACCGGCTTTCATCGCCGCCGAGGCGCCGGCGGCCGCCACCCGCGGCTCCTGCGCGAGGCGTTGTAGTGCCGCCGGGTGCATCCAGCATCGGTCGACCTGCGCGCGTGCCCGCAGCGCGGCTCGCCAGACGTCCGCTTCCCCGCCGGCCAGGTGAATGGCGAATGCCCGGACCTTGGAGCGCGCCGCCGGGTCGAGCCACGGGGCGGGCAAGCCGGCGAGCATGAGCAGTAGGCCCCACGCGCGGCGAGCCGCCATCGGGCGGCGTGGCAACGGCCGATGGGCGACGCGGCGGGCCAGGTCATTGCGGTCGACCAGCCAGGCGAGGCCAACCTGGTCGCCCTCGAGCGCCCCCGAACGAAGCAGACGGCGGACCAGCGACGGATCGACGCCGAGTTGATCCGCTGCTTCGGCCACGCTGACAAAGCTTGCCACCGTGCCACCGCCCTTCTTTCCACTACCGTCCTGCTATCGGGACCCTAGCGGAAACAAGACCCGGCTCGTCAGCGCTTGGCGTGCTGTTCCGCGTACGCCGCCAGCCAGGCGACCTGCGTCGGGTCGAGCGACGGCCGGACCCGCTCCCGGGCCGCCGCGACATGGGCCGCCGTCACGGTCGACGCCTCCAGCGACTCGCGCATCGCGGCGAGCGCCGCCTCGCGGATCAGCGCGGCGCAGTCGGCGGCGGAGAACCCGTCGAGCGTCTCCGCTACCGAGGCGAGCTCGACGTCGGGGGCGAGCGGCACCACCCTGGCGGCGGCGCGCAGGATCTCGACGCGGGCGGCGGCGTCCGGCGGTGGCACGTAGACCAGCCGCTCCAGCCGACCCGGTCGAAGCAGCGCCGGGTCGATCAGGTCCGGCCGGTTGGTCGCCCCGATGACCACGACGTTGCGCAGCGACTCCACCCCGTCCAGCTCGGTGAGCAGGGCGGCGACGACGCGGTCCGTCGTACCTCCGTCGCTCGCCTGGCCGCGCACCGGCGCGAGCGCGTCGACCTCATCGAGGAAGACGAGCGTCGGCGCGGCCTCGCGGGCCCGACGGAACAGCTCGCGTACGGCGCGCTCGCTCTCGCCCACCCATTTCGACAGCAGTTCGGCGCCCTTGACCGACAGCACGTTCGCGCGGCCGGTGCCGGCGAGCGCGGTCACCAGGAAGGTCTTGCCGCAGCCCGGCGGACCGTAGAGCAGCACGCCGCGCGGGGGCTGCACGCCGAGCCGGGCGAAGGTGTCCGGGTAGGTGAGCGGCCAGAGCACCGACTCGGTCAACACCTCCTTGACCTCGACCATGTCGCCCACGTCGTCCAGCGTCACCTCCGCGATCTCCAGGGTGGACGACGCCATCGAGGTCGGCCGGACCACCTCGAGCGCGGCCGTGAAGTCCGCCATCGCGACGACCGGCGCCGCCTCGGACTTCTGGCGCAGCGCGGCCCGCACACCGGCCTCGCGGGCCAGTGCGCCCAGATCGGCGGCGACAAAACCGGGGGTACGCCCGGCGACCTCGTCGAGACGTACGTCCTCGGCGAGCGGCATTCCCCGGGTCAGCACGGCGAGCTGCTCACGCCGGAGGGCGGCATCCGGCAGCGGGACGGCCAACTGCAGCGCGAGCAGGTCGGGCGCGCGCAGTCCCGGGTCGACGGATTCCGGTCGGCCGGTCGCGCAGACCACGGCCGCGCCGGCGGTCACCGTCTCGGCGAGCACCTGCCGGAACACGGTGGCGAGGGGACCGGGCTGGTCGCGTGGGGCCAGCGCCTCGACGTCGGAGATCAGCAGCACGGCGGGTCCGCCCCCGCGCACCGACGCGGCGGCGGCGCGGAGCCGGGCCGCCGCCGCCTCGTTCGTCAGAGCCGCCAGCTCCGGCGCCCACAGCGACACGAGCCGGGCGCCGAGCGTCGCCGCGACCGCGCGGACCAGCGCCGACTTGCCCGAGCCGGCCGGGCCGGAGATGAGTACGCCGAGCGAGACGGTGGTGCCGAGCCGGCCCAGCACCTCGCGGTGGTGGAAGCCCAGGTCGAGCAGTTCGGTGAGCTCGTGGGCCTGGGCGCGCAGTCCGGGCAGGTCGTCGAGGGCCGGCGCGCCCTCGTCCGCCGTGGCCGGGGCCGGCATGACAGCGGCGGGCGCCACGGCGGCGGGGGTGGAGCCGTGGGTCACCTGTCCGTCCTGCCATCCGACGACGGTGTCCATGGTGACCAGCACCGACTCGGCCGGCTCGGCGGCGGCGACGGTGAGCAGCGTGCTCGTCCAGGCGTACCCGACGGTGTTGGCGAGGCTGCGCCGGGCGGCCTCGACCAGTGTGCGGGTGGCCGCGTCCGGCAGCACGTCCTGCGGCAGCAGCGAGACGTCGTCGCCGGCCGTCACCACCTTGCCGAGCAGCGCGAGCCGGAGCATCTCGGGGGTGACCGCGGCGACGATCTCCGCCGGGCCGGTCAGGGTGATCCGGCGCGCGGCGCCCACCGGCACGGGCGCCACGGTCACCTGGCCGCCGTCGCGCACCCCGAGGTTGCCCAGCGTCAGGTCGTCGGCGTAGAGCAGCGCGCGGCTCGCGGTGGTCTCCGCCCGGGCGGCGATGCCGGCCGTGATCCGTCGGCCGGTGAGCCGGACCGGGTCGCCGGCGTTGAGCCCGAGCGCCCCGAGCACCTCCGGGTGCAGCCGGACGATGCCGCGTCGAGCGTCGAGCGCCGCCGGCCGCAGACTCGCGGTCAGGGTGAGATCGTGATCCGCCACGGGGCCGAGAGTAGCCCGGCGACGCCGGCGGATACCGCGTCAACGCAGGCGAGACCCGCTGAGAGAGTTCTCAGGCACCGATAGACCCCAAAGCCGTACGGTGTGCCCTATGCCTACCCCGCTACCGGCACGGCTCCGCCGTGCCCTGCCGAGGATGACCCGTCGTCGGGTCGTCACCGGTTCGGTGCTGCTCGCCCTGCTCGCCGGCGCGGTCGTCTGGGCGGTGTCGCCGAAGTCCACGGCGTACACGGCCGAGAATCGCATGATCACCGTGCGGTCCGGTCCGGGCGGGGACGAGCCGGTCGACCTGGACACCACCTTCTACCTTCCCGACGGCGCGTCCGCCGACAGCAAGGTGCCCGCCGTGCTGCTGGCGCACGGCTTCGGGGGCACGAAGAACACGGTGAAGACCGACGCGGAGGACCTGGTCGGCATCGGCTACGCGGTGCTCAGCTTCACCGCCCGCGGGTTCGGCCGCAGTGGCGGGCAGATCCACCTGGACAACCCCGACTACGAGGTACGCGACGCGCAGCGTCTGCTCGACTGGCTCGCCACCCGCCCCGAGATCCGTACCGACGCCGCCGGTGACCCGCGGGTGGGCGTCGTCGGTGGCTCGTACGGGGGCGGCCTCGCGCTGATGCTCGCCGCCCAGGACCCGCGGGTCGACGCGATCGTCCCGATGATCACCTGGAACGACCTGTCGCGGTCGTTCCTGCCCGAGGCGACCGGCAAGTCCCCGGTCGACGGGGTCCTCAAGAAGGGGTGGGCGGGGCTCTTCTTCGGCAGCGGGTCGGCGGGACCGGGCGGTACCGGCGGGCTCGGCAACCTCGGCACGCCGGGTCCGGCCGCCGGCGTCGACCCCGGCGCGGTCAGTGGTGGCGCGGCCAGCCCCGCGGCGGGCGCCGGCGGCACGGCGGTGGGGCCGGGCGCGAGTGCGAGTCCGTTGCCCGGCGTGCGGCCGCCCTCGCCGGGCGCGCCCGCGAGCCCCGGACCGACCGCCGCCCCCGGCAGCGTCGTCCCGCCGGGGAACCGGGGCGCCGACCCGCAGTGCGGCCGGTTCGCCCGCGACGTCTGCCAGGCGTACCTGCAGATCGGCGCGGCGGGCACGGGCACCGAGGAAGCCGTCGCTCTGCTGCGCAAATCGAGCCCGGCCGGCGTGCTCAACCGGATCAAGGCGCCGACGCTGCTGATCCAGGGCGCGGCCGACACCCTCTTCCCGCTCTCCGAGGCCGACGCCAACGCCCGCGGCATCGCCGCCAACGGCACCCCGGTCCGGGTCGCCTGGTTCACCGGCGGCCACGACGGCGGCTCCGGCCCGGACTCCGACCGGGACCGGCTCAAGTACCTCACCGGGCAGTGGCTCGGTCACTACGTCAAGGGCGAGGGCGCGGCGCCCGGGCAGAGCTTCACCTGGTCGCGGATCTCCGGCTTCAACGCGCTCGACCGCGGTCTCGTGGCCAGCGGCTACAGCTTCGCCGACTATCCCGGAATAAGCGGCAGGTCCACCCGGAGCGTCACCGTCGCCGGTCCGCCGCAGTCGATCGCCAACCCGCCGGACGGCAACCCGGCCGCGATCTCGTCGCTGCCGATGGCGCAGGGACTCTCGTCCTTCCTCGACGGAATCGCCGGCGATCTGTCGGGACAGCACGCCCGGTTCGAGTCGCGGCCGCTCGACCATCCGGTCGACGTGGTCGGGGCGCCGACCGTCACGATCCGCGCCGCGTCGCCCACCGGCGAGGCGGTGCTCTTCGTCAAGCTCTACGACGTCGACCCGAAGGGCGGGGCGACCCTCTCCAGCGGGCTCATCGCCCCCGTGCGGCTGACCGGCCTCCCCGCCGACCTGGCCGGGGCGCGGCCGGCGGCCGTCACGCTGCCGGCGATCGTGCGCCGGATCGAGGCCGGCAACCGGCTGCGCATCGTGGTGGCCACCGCCGACCAGGCGTACGCGACGCCGATCCAGCCCACCGTCTACCAGGTCGGGCTCGGTGACGGGACGACGTCGACGGTCGCCCTGCCGACCGTGCCCGGGGACCCGATCGCCACGCCGGGGGTGCTCTGGCGCTGGGTCCTGATCGGCCTGCTCGTCGCCATCGCGCTCGGGCTCGTCGCGGTCGTCCTGATCGCACGCCGCCGGCACCGCCGGATGGACACCTCGGTCACCGCGGAGTACGCGGACACGCCACTGGTCGTTCGCGAGCTGCGCAAGGAGTACGCGGACGGTTTCGTCGCGGTCTCCAGGGTGGACTTCACGGTCGAGCGCGGTCAGGTGGTCGGGCTGCTCGGGCCGAACGGCGCGGGTAAGACCACCACCCTGCGGGTGCTCATGGGGCTGACCCAGCCGAGCGCCGGGGAGATCTACGTCTTCGGGCACCGCCTGGTTCCCGGCTCGCCGGTGCTCTCCCGGATCGGAGCGCTCGTCGAAGGTCCCGGGTTCCTGCCGCACCTGACGGGGCTGGAGAACCTCCGCTCCTACTGGCGTGCGACGGGGCGGCCGCTGGCGGACGCCCACTTCGAGGAGGCGCTGGAGACCGCCGGTCTCGGTGACTCCGTACATCGCAAGATCAAGACGTACAGCCACGGCATGAAGCAGCGGCTGGCGATCGCGCAGGCCATGCTCGGCCTCCCCGAGCTGCTCGTGCTCGACGAACCGACCGACGGACTCGACCCGCCGCAGATCGCCGAGATGCGCCGGGTGCTCAAGCGCTACGCCACCGGCGGACGCGCCGTGCTGGTCTCCAGCCACCTCCTGGCGGAGGTCGAGCAGACCTGCACCCACGCGGTCGTGGTCAACAAGGGCGTCATCGTGGCGTCCGGCCCGGTCGCCGAACTGGTCGGTGAGTCGCCGAGCGTCCATCTGGACGTCTCGGACGTCGAGGCGGCGCAGCAGGTGCTGGGCCGCATCGCCGGGGTGCGTTCGGTGGCGACCGAGGGGGGCACCGGACTGGTCGTCGACATCAACGGCACGCCGCGCAGCGAGGTGGTCGCCGAACTGGTGCGAGCCGGCGTCGGCGTCGACCGGGTGATGCCGCGCCGTCGTCTGGAAGACGCGTTCCTCGCCCTGGTGGGCGACAACTCTCGGGGAAGCGGGGACCGCTGATGTCCACAGTGCGCAGCGCCGGAGCGGGTACGGCACCCGACAGCGCCGGGGCGGCCCGTGGCTACCGGCCACAGGCCACGCTCTCGATCTGGACCGAGGTGCGGCGGCAGGCCTCGCGACGCCGTACGCAACTCGCCCTCGGCTTCATGATCCTGCTGCCGGTGATCGTTCTGATCGCGTTCCAGTTCGAGGGGAACGGCGACGACCGGGAGCGCGGCGGGGAGTTCTCCAGCCTCATCGAGCTGGCCACCGCCGGCGGGCTCAACTTCACCCTGTTCTCGATCTTCGTGTCGGCTTCGTTCCTGCTCGTGGTGATCGTCGCGCTCTTCTGCGGTGACACGGTGGCGAGCGAGGCGAGCTGGGGGAGTCTGCGCTATCTGCTGGCGATCCCGGTGCCCCGCGCCCGGCTGCTCGCGGTCAAGCTGGTCGTCGCGCTCGCGTACTCGGCTCTGGCCCTGCTCCTGCTCGCCGGCACCGCTTTGCTCATCGGCACGCTGCGCTACGGCTGGGCGCCGCTGCGCAGCACCGTCGCCGCGGAGATCCCGCCCGGGGAGGGGCTGTTGCGGCTCCTCGGCATCCTCGGTTATCTCGCGGTGATGCTGATGATCGTGGCCGGGCTGGCGTTCCTGCTGTCGGTCTCGACCGATGCCGCGCTCGGCGCGGTCGGCGGCGCGGTCCTGCTCTGGATTCTCTCCAGCATCCTCGACCAGATCACCGCGCTCGGCGTGCTGCGGCACTTCCTCCCCACCCACTACAGCACCGCGTGGCTGGGGCTGCTCTCCACGCCCGTGCAGACCGACGACATCGTGCGCGGCTGCATCTCCGCGATCTGCTACGCGACCGTCTTCTGGTCGCTCGCCTTCTGGCGCTTCACCCGCAAGGACGTCGTCTCCTGACCCCGGGACCCGCGTGATCAGGGTGCAGCTACCGCGTGTCGTCGGCGCCGGGGTGCGCAGTCCCTGATCACGCGGATCTCGGCCGGAGGGGGCGGGCTGCCGTGTCGTGGCCGGTCAGAGGGGTTGGTCACACCTTGAGAATCGCTCGCGGAACGGCAACCGCACGGTCGTAGACTGTGCGGCACAACTGAATACCTCATCCAGAGGGGCTGAGGGAAACGGCCCGTTGACGCCCCGGCAACCACCTTGCATGTCTCGACGCAGAGGCCACGCGAGGCAGGTGCCAAATCCGTCCCCCCGTCGCACAGTGCGGCGCAGGGAAAGATGAGAGGAAGGCCTCTGATGACGTCGATCATCGACGAACCCGCCACCGGCGCCCCCGTCTCCGCGAGCCCTGCCCGGGCCCTGGTCTGTCGCGGCTGCGGCGCCGAATATCCGCTCGCCGCCCAACACGCCTGCTACGAGTGCTTCGGTCCGCTCGAGGTCGCCTACGACGCCGCCGCCCTGGCCCGGGTCACCCGCGCCGAGATCGAGGCGGGGCCGCAGAACCTGTGGCGCTATGCCGCGCTGCTCCCCGCGGGTCAGGACCCGGCGACGCGGGTCACCCTCGACCCCGGCCTGACGCCGCTCGTCTCCGCCCCCAACCTCGCCGCCGCGCTCGGCATCAGGGCGCCGCTCTGGGTCAAGGACGACAGCGCCAACCCCACGCACTCGTTCAAGGACCGCGTCGTCTCGGTGGCGCTCACCGCCGCCCGCGACCTGGGTTTCACCCGCTTCGCCTGCGCGTCGACCGGCAACCTCGCCAACTCGGTGGCCGCGCACGCCGCCCGCGCGGGTGTCCCGTCGATCGTGTTCATCCCCGCCGACCTGGAGCCGGGCAAGGTGGTCACCACCGCCGTCTACGGTGGCGAACTGGTCGCGATCGACGGCTCGTACGACGACGTCAACCGGCTCTGCAGTGAGCTGGTCGAAACCGACGAGTTCGAGGACACCGCGTTCGTCAACGTCAACGTCCGCCCCTTCTACGCCGAGGGCTCCAAGACGCTCGGCTACGAGGTGGCCGAGCAGCTCGGTTGGCGGATCCCGGAGCAGGTGGTCATCCCGATGGCCAGCGGCGAACTGCTGACCAAGGTCGACAAGGCGTTCAGCGAGCTGGTGGAGATCGGCCTGGTCGAGGCCCCCGCCAACGGGTGGCGGGTCTTCGGCGCCCAGTCGGCCGGCTGCAACCCCATCGCGGTCGCGCTGCACGGGGAGACCGACACGATCACGCCGGTCAAGCCCACGGGGATCGCGAAGTCACTCAACATCGGTGACCCGGCCGCCGGGCTGTACGCGCTGGAGGCCGTGCGTCGCACCGGTGGCTGGATGGACTACGCCTCGGACGACGAGATCCGCGAGGGGATCCGCCTGCTGGCCCGCACCACGGGCGTCTTCGCCGAGACCGCCGGCGGGGTGACCGTCGCCGTGCTGCGCAAGCTGGTGGAGAGCGGCAAGCTCGACCCGGACGCGGAGACGGTCGTCTTCAACACGGGTGAGGGGCTGAAGACGATCGATGCGGTCGCGCAGCAGGTCGGCCCGACGCACCGGGTGAAGCCGTCGCTCCGTTCGGTCCGCGAGGCCGGCCTGCTCGGGTAATCCGTCCCATCATCTGAAGTGGTGAGTGGTGCTCGCCTGTTCAACGGATGCTGTCCATGCAGGCTGTAGTCGTCCTTTTGCCGTAGGTTGAGAAAACTCGCGGACGAGGACTTGACGGCGGCATCGGGGCGTCGCAGGATGCTCGGTGCGGGAGGACGTATCGCCGTAAGGGCCCGACCAGAGCTTGGTAACAATCTCTCGGGTTTCCAACGACCCGGCGCCGAAGGCGCTGTGCGAGCGTCCTCCCGACCAACGTTTCCGGGCTCGTAAATAGGTCGCGCGCGGCACGGCCCGGCGGCAGGCTCGACGCATGGACATCGCCGTCGCCCCCATGGATCCCGCGGATCCCGTCGCCACCGAGCAGGCCTACACCGTCGCGGTGGAGACGACCGCGGCCGACCTACCGGACTTCCCGCCGGTCTGTCGCCAGCAGTTCTTCGGGCGGTTGCGGCATCAGCGGCCGAGCGTGCGCTTCGAATGGGCGTTGGCCCACGCCGCCGGGAAACCGGTCGGGTTGCTGATGCTCGAGCTGCCCCAGCACGACAACCTCGACAACGCCTCGGTCGATCTCCAGGTGCATCCGGCGCACCGGCGGCGGGGCGTCGGTCGCGCGCTGCACGCGTACGCCGTCACACGACTTCGTGAGCTGGGCCGTAAGCGTCTGGTCGGCATGGCGGTCGAGGCGCCCGGCCGGGCACCGGAGAGCGACCCGGGCGCGGCCTTCGCGACCGCGGTGGGAGCGAGTTGCGTCCTGGTGGACGTCCGACGACGGCTCGACGTGTCACGCCTGGACGAGGCCGCGCTGGACGCGATGCTCGCGGGGAGTTGGTCGCGCGCCGGCGGCTACCGGCTGGTGCGGTGGCAGGGTTCCGCTCCCGAGGAGTACGTCGACGACATCGCCTACCTCGACGGACGTCTGATCGAAGACGCGCCCACCGGCGACCTTGCCTGGGAACCCGAAAAGGTGGACGCGGCGCGGCTCCGGTCGACCGAAGAGGCGATCGCCGCCCGCGGCCGACGGACCTACCACTCCGGGCTCCGGCACGAGGCCTCCGGCCGGCTCGTCGCGTGGACCATGCTGGACCTCGGGGCCTCCACCGACTGGCACGCGTTCCAGCAGATCACCATCGTGGACCCGGGGCACCGGGGTCATCGGCTCGGCCTGATCGCCAAGATTGAAAACCTGCGGCACGCGATGGCGCACGAGCCGGCGTTGCGCGTCGTCGACACCTGGAACGCCGCCGCCAACGAGCACATGATCGCGATTAACGAGGCGTTGGGTTTCCGACCGGTCGACCGCTGGATCAACTGGCAGCAGACGATCTGACCCGTTCGCACACCGTCCGCAGCCGCGCCGCCCAGGGGAGCAACGGTCGCTCGCCGTAACCGCCGCTCTCCAGACCGGCGTGCCGTTCCAGCACGTTACGGCTGCTGAAGTCGCCGGTCAGGGCTGCGGAGTAGGCGCTGGCGGCCCAGTACGCCGGCCAGTAGAGCGGGCCGAGCACCGCGTAGTGGTTGACGTGGCGACTCTCGTGCTCGACGAGCGCCGGATGTTCGAGGAGCCAGCCCGCGGTCGTGCGGGTGAAGATCACCGACCCGATCGTGAAGAGCGGCTGCTGCGGCGCCCGCAACGCGTAGCCGCCGGCCACCAGCACCCCGCCGGGACCGCGCCGCAGGCTGGTACGCGCCGCCGCAGCCAACGCCAGCCCCGCCAGCGTCGTCCCGTTCGCCCAGGTGAGCGCCGTGCGTACGAGCTGCCCTGATGCCATGCCCCAGCATCGCACGCGGCCCGGCCCGCGCGTCCAACATCGCGCGGCACGCTCCTCGCGTTCGTCACCGCCGGACATGCATGATGGCTGACATGACGGAGACCCCGCATCCCCTGTACGCCAAGCACGCCGACACGCTCGCGCGGGCGCTGACCGCCATCGCCGAGCGCGGTTACTGGTCTGCCTACCCCGAGTCGCCCAGTCCCCGCATCTACGGCGAAACCGCCGCCGCCGAGGGCGAGGCGGCCTTCCGCTCCTATCTCGGTGGCGACTTCCCCCTCGACCAGCCCGGCGCAGGTGACCGGGTCGCCACCGAGGCGAGCCCGTTCGGCGTCGACCTCGGCGTCAGCTACCCGCACGCCGCAGCCGACGAACTGATCGCCGCGACCGCTGCCGCCCTGCCGGCGTGGCGCGACGCCGGCCCGCAGACGCGGCTCGGCGTCTGCCTGGAGATCCTCGCCCGGCTGCACGCCAACATCTTCGAGCTGGCCAACGCGGTGCAGTTCACCAGTGGACAGGCCTTCGTGATGGCGTTCCAGGCCGGCGGCGCGCACGCCCTCGACCGGGCGCTGGAGGCGCTCGCCTACGCGTACGCGGAGATGACCCGCCACCCGGGCACGGCCGACTGGGAGAAACCCGCCGGCAAGGGCGATCCGCTGCGGATGACGAAGACGTTCCACGTCGTGCCCCGCGGGGTCGCGCTGGTGATCGGCTGCAACACGTTCCCCACCTGGAACTCGTACCCGGGGCTCTTCGCCTCCCTCGCGACGGGGAACCCGGTGATCGTGAAGCCGCACCCCCGCGCGGTGCTGCCGCTCGCCGTCACCGTCAAATACGCCCGCGAGGTGCTCGCCGAGGCCGGCTTCGACCCCAACCTGCTGGTCCTCGCGCCGGAGGCCGCCGGCGAAGGGCTGGCGTCGACGCTGGCGACCCGCCCCGAGGTGAAGATCGTCGACTTCACCGGCTCCACCGAGTACGGCGACTGGCTCGAGGCCAACGCGCGGCAGGCCGCCGTCTACACGGAGAAGGCCGGTGTCAACACGGTCATCGTCGACTCGACCGGCGACTTCGCCGGGCTCTGCCGCAACCTCGGCTTTTCGCTGACCCTCTACAGCGGGCAGATGTGCACCACCCCGCAGAACATCCTGGTCCCCGCCGAGGGGATCAGCACCGACCAGGGGCACAAGAGCTTCGACGAGGTGGCCGCCGGGATCGCCGGCGCGGTCGGCAAGATCACCGCGGACCCGGCGCGTGGCGTCGAGCTGACCGGGGCGATCGTCAACGACGGCGTCCTCACCCGGCTCGACGAGGCGGCCGGGGTGGGCGATGTCGTGCTGCCCTCGCGCGAGGTGACACACCCGGCCCATCCCGGGGCGGTCGTCCGTACCCCGACGATCATCAAGCTCGGCGCGGACCGCGCGGAGACGTACGGCCGGGAGTGGTTCGGACCCATCTCGTTCGTCATCGCCACCGACTCGACCGCGCACAGCCTCCAGATCTTCCGTGACACGGTCGGGGAGCGGGGGGCGCTGACCGCCGCCGTCTACTCGACGGAGGAGAAGGTGCTCGACGCCGCCGAGGCGGCCGCGGTCGACGTCGGCGTGCACCTGTCGTGCAACCTCACCGGCGGGGTCTTCGTCAACCAGTCGGCGGCGTTCTCCGACTTCCACGCCAGCGGGGCGAACCCGGCGGCCAACGCCGCGCTGACCGACGGCGCGTACGTCGCGAACCGGTTCCGCATCGTGCAGTCCCGCCGCCACCACTGACGCCGCGGGAGGGCCCTTCCGGCACAGGAGGGGCCCTCACGCCATGCGGCGCATCTGGAGCTCGGTGAGGGTCGGCACGGTGGGGTGCGGGACCCGCACGCCGGTGTCGACGAAACCGATCCGCTCGTACGCCCGCACCGCCCGGTCGTTGCCGACCACCACTTCGAGCAGCAGTTCGGGTCGTCCGACCGACCGGGACCACGCCGCGACCCCGTCGACCAGCGCGCCGAGCAGCCCTCGGCCGCGCCAGGGCGGCGTGATGTAGACAGCGAAGATCACGGTGATGGTGGGGTCGTCGGGGGCGACCAGCCCTCCCGCGTGCGCCACGAACCGGCCGTCGGCCTCGGCGATGAACTGCGCGGCTTCCGGCCCGACGGCGAGCCGCGCGACCCGCGCGGCGAACTCGGTGTGTGTCCGGGCGGCGGCATCGGCGATCGTCTCGATGAAAGCGAGCGGCGAGTCGGCGAGCATCTCCAGACGCAGGGCGCGCATCCGGGCGGCGTCCTCCGCACGGATCCGCCGTACGGTCGCTCCTGGCGGGGTCACGCAGATCATGGTGGCACGCGGGACGGCGTCGCAGGTGGAGGGTGAGCGGGTTGGGCCGCGGCCGAACCGGCAGCGTGCCGGCACGATCCAGAGAACTGTCGATCTGGCCGGCCGGCTTCGGCCATGGTGCCGGACGGGCTCCGTGCGGCGCGCGCAGTGACCATGACCGATCAACGACAGTGCGTCTGGGCAGGCGGCGAGAATCAGGACAGCCGATCCGCAGTGTCCTTTTTGGGGTAGTGCACCGCTGGGATGCCTCGTGTAGCGTGCGATTTCGGCCGCTGGTTTCCGGGACCGGCACGGACCACGGATCGGCGGCTCCGGCCAGCGAATGCGCCAGCCGGGGGTCGTCGAGACCCAGCACCATCGAAGTGAGGAAGTGCACCGTGGCACAGGGCACCGTCAAGTGGTTCAACAGCGAAAAGGGCTACGGGTTCATCGCGGTTGACGGGGGTGAGGACGTCTTCGTCCACTTCTCGGCCATCGAGATGGACGGTTACAAGGCGCTCGACGACGGTCAGCGCGTCGAGTTCGACGTCGCGCAGGGACAGAAGGGCCCGCAGGCCGAAAAGGTACGCCTGATCGCCTGAGCGTGCCCCGGCCGCTGATGCCGCCGATGCTCCATTGATCAAGGGCATGTCTCCGCCCTCGCGAGGTGTGTACCGGCGCCTGGTTCGTTTCCGCGTCGGGTAGCCGACCGACCGATGCCTCTTCCGTATGACTAGCTGCAAGATCGTGATTTGTCGCGAGCCAGCTATGCGAGGAGAGTCATGGTCGACCAGCCTCCGCCGGATCAGCCCCAGCCCGGCGTCGGCCCTGAGCCGGGCCCGGATCGGCAGCCGCCGAACCTTCCGTCGAACCTTCCGCCGTGGGCATTTTCCGTCGAGGGGTCGCAGCCCGGCTATCCGATTCCCCCGGGCGCCTACCCGCCCGGCTATCCGATTCCCGCCGGCGCCTACCCGCCCGGTTGGGGCTACTGGCCGTCGGGCCCGGGCTATCTCGACCCCAACGACCCGCTCGTCACGCCTCCCGGCGTCGGCATCAGCGGATGGCTCGCCCGGGTGGGCGGCATGGTCCGACGAAGCTGGTGGATGGTTCTGTTGATCATGTTGGTCACCCAGGCGGTGCCGGCGGTCGTGCTCGGTCTCGCCACGCTCCCGCTGCGGCAGAACGTGACACCGGTGTACGGCGCCGGGGAGCCGGACGCCGCGCAGTTCGAGCCCCTGTTCCGCGACTTCGTCGCCTTCGTGGGGGTCGTGATCGTCGCCGCCGTCCTGATCAGCCTGATCCAGAGTATGGGCTGGGCCGCGGGCACGTGGGCGGTAACCCGGCAGGCGCTCGGCGAGCCGGTGCGGCTGGGTGCGGCGCTCCGTTACGGCCTGCGCCGCGCGCCGGCATTGTGGGGCTGGTCGCTGCTCGCCGGCGTGATCGTGGCCGCCGGTTTCTGCGCCTGCGTCCTGCCCGGCATCTACTTCATCTTCGTGCTGAGCCTGGTCGGGCCGATCGTCCTCTTCGAGCGCGCCAATCCCATCGGCCGGTCGTTCCGGATGTTCCACAACCGCTTCGGCATGGTGCTCGGCCGGGTCGCCGTCGTCGCCCTGGTCGCCGCCGCCGGAAATGTCGTCGTCGTCGGCGTGCTGGGGAGTCTCGGGATGGTCGCCGTGGACGTCGACCAGACCGGGTCGGTCGGGCTGTCGGTCGGCATCGTGGCGATGACTCTCGTCGCGGCGCTGCTCAATCTGCCGCTTTACGGTGTCTATCTGGTCGGTCTCGTGGTCACCTATGCGGAGCAGCGGGCCCAGGAAGCTCCGGTGACCGCCGGGCAGTTGGCGGCCGAACTGGGGTGAGCCGGAACGGTGCGGGTGCCCCAAGCCGCTTGCACTCGGCAGGGGAGAGTGCTAAACAAGTGGTTGGCACTCGCAGACCGTGAGTGCCAATGGTCGGGGCGGTGGGGCCATGGGCGCGGACTCTCCGAAGAGCGAGCGGTTATGGCCGGTCGTCGCGGGCTATCCGGCCCGGCCGGCGGACGTCACTGTCGCCAGGTAGTGACGTCCGAAGGTGCGTAAAGCAGGCGGCATCGCGGGTCCGACAGGGCCCCGAGTGTCGCGAGCGTCCAGGAGGACAACGCCGTATGGCCAAGATGATCGCGTTCGACGAAGAGGCGCGCCGCGGCCTCGAGCGGGGCATGAACCAGCTCGCCGACGCCGTAAAGGTGACGCTCGGCCCCCGTGGCCGCAACGTCGTGCTTGAGAAGAAGTGGGGCGCTCCCACCATCACCAACGATGGTGTGAGCATCGCCAAGGAGATCGAGCTCGAGGACCCGTACGAGAAGATCGGGGCTGAGCTGGTCAAGGAGGTCGCCAAGAAGACCGACGACGTTGCCGGTGACGGCACGACGACGGCGACCGTCCTCGCCCAGGCGCTGGTCCGCGAGGGCCTGCGCAACGTCGCGGCCGGCGCGAACCCGATGGCCCTGAAGCGGGGCATCGAGGCCGCCGTCGGCGCCGTGGCGGAGGAGCTGGCCAAGCTCGCCAAGGACGTCGAGACCAAGGAGCAGATCGCCTCGACCGCGTCGATCTCCGCCGGTGACAGCACCGTCGGTGAGATCATCGCCGAGGCGATGGACAAGGTCGGCAAGGAAGGCGTCATCACCGTCGAGGAGAGCAACACCTTCGGCCTGGAGCTCGAGCTCACCGAGGGTATGCGCTTCGACAAGGGCTACGTCTCCGCCTACTTCATGACCGACCCCGAGCGGATGGAGGCCGTCTTCGACGAGCCCTACATCCTGATCGCGAACAGCAAGATCTCCTCGGTGAAGGACCTGCTGCCGATCCTCGAGAAGGTCATGCAGTCGGGCAAGCCGCTGGTGATCATCGCCGAGGACGTCGAGGGCGAGGCCCTGGCCACCCTGGTCGTCAACAAGGTGCGCGGCACCTTCAAGTCCGTCGCCGTCAAGGCGCCGGGCTTCGGTGACCGCCGCAAGGCCATGCTGAACGACATCGCCATCCTCACCGGTGGCCAGGTCATCAGCGAGGAGCTCGGCCTGAAGCTCGACGCGGCCGGCCTCGACATGCTGGGCCGCGCTCGCAAGATCGTCATCACCAAGGACGAGACCACGATCGTCGATGGTTCCGGTGACGCCGAGCAGATCCAGGGTCGGGTCAACCAGATCCGTGCCGAGATCGAGAAGAGCGACTCCGACTACGACCGCGAGAAGCTGCAGGAGCGCCTGGCCAAGCTGGCCGGCGGTGTTGCGGTCATCAAGGTCGGCGCGGCCACCGAGGTCGAGCTGAAGGAGCGCAAGCACCGCATCGAGGACGCCGTCCGCAACGCGAAGGCTGCCGTCGAAGAGGGCATCGTCCCCGGTGGTGGCGTCGCGCTGGTGCAGGCCGGCAAGACCGCCTTCGACAAGCTGGACCTCGTCGGCGACGAGGCGACCGGTGTGCAGATCGTCCGGTTCGCGCTGGACGCCCCGCTGCGTCAGATCGCCGTCAACGCCGGCCTCGAGGGTGGCGTCGTGGTGGAGAAGGTGCGCAACCTGGAGGCGGGCCACGGCCTCAACGCCGCCAACGGTGAGTACGTCGACCTGCTCAAGGCCGGCATCATCGACCCGGCCAAGGTGACCCGTTCGGCGCTGCAGAACGCTGCGTCGATCGCGGCCCTGTTCCTGACCACCGAAGCTGTGGTGGCGGACAAGCCGGAGAAGAACCCGGCCCCGGCGGGTGCGCCGGGCGGCGGGGAGATGGACTTCTAAGTCCACCGCTCTACGGGGAAGGGGCGGGCCGCGTCAGCGGTCCGCCCCTTCTTCATGTCCTGGCCGTTCCGAAGTGTCGCCAACCCTGCGGATCGTTCTAGTGTCGCGGCTGGTTGCGTCGCTTCTCCGCCTGGGACACCGTCTCCCGCACCTGCCGCACGGGCGCGTCCACCACGACCGGCTCGTCGGCCACCAGCCCGTCCAGGTCGTCGGGCTCGGCGATGCCGGCGTAGTCGAGCCGGCCACCGGTCGCCTCCGCGGGCATTCCGACCAGGTGCGCCCGCGTCACGGTGTGGAGATCGTCCGGCGGTTCTTCTTCGTTGACCATGACCGCCTCCTTCCCTCGTCACCGTAGGTCGGGGCGGGGTGGCCCGGCGGGGAAATGGCGCTATCTGGCGAAAGCTCCCGTTCACCCTTTTCGATGGCTTTACATGTCTTCCAGCTCGCGCCCCTTCGTCTCGCGCACCGCGCGGAGCACGAAGATCAGCGCGAGGGCGGCGAAGATCGTGTACAGGCCGTACGCGAAGCTGAGGCCGAGGTCGGCGAGCACGGGGAACGTGGTGGAGACGAGCCAGTTGGCGACCCATTGCGCGGCCGCGGCGACCGCCAGGGCGGTCGCGCGGATCCGGTTGTTGAACATCTCGCCCAGCAGAACCCACACCACCGGCCCCCAGCTCACCCCGAACGAGACCACATAGAGGTTGGCGGCGACCAGCGCTATCTTGCCGGTGGTCGGCGCGAGCGTGAGGCTCTCCCCGGAGCCGGTGGCGGTGCTGAAACACCAGGCCAGCGTGCCGAGCGTAACGATCATGCCGGTCGCGCCGATCACCAGCAGCGGCTTGCGCCCGATCTTGTCGATCAAGGAGATCGCGACCAGCGTCACGACAATGTTCGTGATACTCGTGATGACGCTGGTCAACATGGCGTCCGACTCGGAAAAGCCGACCGCGCGCCAGAGCGTGGTCGAGTAGTAGAAAATGACGTTGATGCCGACGAATTGCTGAAACAGCGAGAGCACGATGCCGACCCACACGATCGGCAGCAGGCCGAACCGTGGACCACGCAGATCCGACAGCTGCACCGCCTGCTCCCCGCCGGCCAGCGACCGGCTGATCTCCCGCATCCGCGCTTCGACATTCCCGCCGACGAACCGCTGCAACACCTTGCGGGCCTGGTCGAGGTGACGTTGCTTGACCAGGAACCGCGGCGACTCGGGAATCTGCAGGGCGAGCAAGCCGTAGATGATCGCCGGTATGGCGGCCGAGGCGAACATCCAGCGCCAGGCCGCCCCACCCCACGGCACCGGTTCCGCGGCTCCGCCCGCCACCCGCGCGAGCGCGTAGTCGACGAGGAGCGAGACGAAGATGCCGGTGACGATGGCGAGCTGCTGCAGCGAGCCGAGCCGCCCGCGCAGCCCCGCCGGGGACATCTCGGCGATGTAGGCGGGGGCGATCACGCTCGCCGCGCCGACCGCCAGGCCGCCGACGACCCGCCACACCACCAGGCTGATCGGGCCGATCGCCAGCGCCGACCCGACCGCGCTGATCGCGAAGAGGACCGCCGCGATCAGCATGACCCGGATCCGTCCCAGCCGGTCGGCGAGAGGACCGGCGAACCAGGCGCCCACCGCGCAGCCCAGCAGCGCGGAGGAGACCACGAAGCCGAGCAGCCCCGCGGACATGTCGAACTGGGCTTCCAACGCGTCCACCGTGCCGTTGATCACGGCGGTGTCGTAGCCGAAGAGGAAACCGCCGAGCGCCGCGGCGCCGGACACCAGCACTACCGCGCCATGGTGCCCCTCCTCGGCGGCGGGTCCGGGTCGTGGCGCTGACGGTGACGCGTCGGGCGAGTTGGCGGCGTCGGGTCGGTCCGGATCCACACCATCATCCTGTCGTACATAGGCGATGTGTCTGACTAACTATAGTTGTTTCCGGTAGAGGAAAAAGACCCGCTCGATCCCTGCCGCCGCTGCCTCGGCGTAAAACCGCACGGGCCCGACCCAGCCGATCTCCGCCCGGGCGTGACCGGCCGCTTGCTGATCACGCAGGCACCGCCGCAACAGCACACCCCCGATGCCCAGTCCCCGCGCGGTCGGGGCGGTGCCCATCGGGCCGAACCAGGTCGGCCGGCACGCGCCGTACGCGGCGAAACCGAGCAACTCCCCGTCGGCGCGGACGGCCAGATGGCAACCCGCCCCCGCCCGCCCCACCGACTGCGCGAGTTCGCCCGCCCACGAACCGCCGAAGGTCACCTCGGCGAACCCGGTCAAGGCCGGCAGATCGTCGACCGTCGCGGCGCGTACGGTGACGCCCGCCGCGGCGAGCCGCTCCTCGGCCGGCCCGGTGGTCCGTACGGCCGCCGACGTCCCGGACGACAGATCGGCCGTCATGTTCCAGGCCGTACGATCCTGCTCGTAGCCGAGCGCGAGCGCGGTGCAGATGGCCGGGGTGTAGCGGACGTCGATGCCGGGCCAGGCGTAGTAGGGCGGATTGCCGGCGAGACGCGCCTCCCCGACGCCCTGCCCCCGCAGCGCGTCCTCGACCCGTCCCAACAGGGCCCGTGCGATGCCCCGCCGCCGTGCCTGCGGGTGGACGGCGAGCAGGTCGACGTGACCGACCGACGCGTCGCCGCGCCCCACCGATGCGAGCACGACCCCGTGCAGCACGCCGCCGACCCGCGCTCCGAATCCGATGGCCCGACGCGAGCCGGCCTCCCCCCAGAGGCACGAGACGATCGGTTCCGCCTCGGCCGCGTCGTCGGACAGGTCCAGTGCGTCCCGACAGAGCCCCACCATGGCGGGAAGATCGGCGTCGGTCAGCTCCTCGATCGAGAATCCATGATCCATGGTGGCCGACCTTAGGGCCTGTCCGCCGATGTTGGTGAAACGAGGTTTTTTAGCGGCGCGGTCGTGCGGCCTGCACGGCGGCGTAGGCGTCGACCAGACCGGCACCGTCGACGTTCGCGGTCCGGCCGCAGTTGTCCGAGCCGGCGGGCAAGGTCTCCGATGGACGGGCGGTGTCGCGCAGGATGTCGCGGGTGCGGGCGATGTCACCGATGAGCGCCGGGTTGGCCGACCACATCAGCGCCACCACGCCGGCCACGTGCGGGGTCGCCATCGACGTCCCGTCCAGCCTCGCGTAGCCGCCCCCGGGCATCGCCGACAGCACGTCCGCCCCGGGCGCGACCACGTCGGGCTTCGCCGGCCCGCCCGCCACCGGCCCGCGGCTCGAGAACTCGGTGACCCGCCGTTCGCGATCGACCGCGCCGACCGTCAGCACGTCGGGATAGATCGCCGGTGGATCCTCGATCGACCCGCACGAGGGGCCGGTGTTGCCGGCGGCCGCGACCACGTAGATCCCGGCGGCGGCCAGCGCGGCGGTCGCCGGAGCCAGCGCCCCCGGATCGCATCCTTCTATCGGCGGGCACCCCCACGAATTGGTCAGCACGTGCGGCGCCCGCTCCGGCCGGCCGTCGGCGATCGGATCGCCGCCGAGCGGGAACGGTGCCAACATGAACTGCAGGCAGTCCAGGTAACGCGCCGGGTTGCCCAGGTTGCGGTCGAGGTTGACGCAGCCGATCCAGCGGGCGCCCGGGGCGACGCCGACGTTGTGGCCGCCGACGGCGGAGCCGAGCGTGTGGGTGCCGTGCCCGCCGTGGTCGCTCGGGGTGCGGGTGCCGTTCCACGGGTCGTACCAGGAGTCGTCGCCGCCGCGGAAGCCGGCGGAGAGGGCCGGATGCGCCCCGTCCACCCCGGAGTCGGAGCTGCCGACCACGATCCCCGATCCGTCCACGCCGAACTCCGACCACACGCGGTCGGCCTGGAGCATCGTCAGGTTCCACGGTGGTGCCGACGGGGGCGGCTCCGCGCCGTGCTCGGTGGGGGGCGGCGCCGGCAGCGGACGCAGGTTCTGGCCGAGCAGCACGCGGTCGACGTCCGCGCGGCGCGACAGCCGGGCCCGCAACGCCGGGCCGCCCTCCACCTCGATCGCGTTGACCAGGTAGTAGGGGCGGTGCCGCAGGCGCCACCGCTCCAGGTCGTGGCGCAGGTCAGCCTGCGAGGCCGCCGCGTGGGCGACCAACCGCCGGCGGACCTCGCGCACCCGCGAATCCCGCCCCGCCGGCCCCGGCTGGCCCGCGACCCCGCTCAGATCGGCCTGCTGCTTCATCACCACGAAGAGCTTCTCGCCATGCAGCCCGGGCGCACCGAGGCCGACATGGACGGCGGCGCCCGTGACGAGCACGGCCGCCGCGGTGAGCGCGCCGACCGACCGCCGCGGCGTCGGCGTGCGCCGGCGGGCGAACGCGACCGCGTAACCGAGACCGAGCAGGAGGGCGAGCACGAGCGAACCGCCGGCGGCGATGGCCGCCCAGAACGGGACATCGCGTCCGACGAGGATCAGCGAGATCTCCTCGGGGTCCACGAAGGCGAGCGGACCCACCGCCGCGGTGCCGACCAACCAGCCGACCGGGGGCGCGACGTCGGCCCCGGCCCGGTGGGCGAACGCGGCCAGCGCGGCCGCGGCGAACGCGGCCGGGGGCAGCACGAGCAGCGCGGCGAGTTGGGCGCCGCTCTGCCCCACGCCGGCGGCGAGCAGCGTCAGCGCCACGCCGGCGACCAGGCCGCCGAGCAGCACCAACCGCAGCGCCGGACGCCCGGGACCGCGGTCGTACACGGCCCAGAACGGCCGGTCGAGGATGCCCACGGCGAGCCAGCCGACGGCCGCCGCCGCGGTGACCGCGAGCGCCGTTTCCAGGGCGCCGCCGAGCGCCCCCAGCCAGAGCCAGGGCAGGAGCAGGGCCAGCCCGGCGGCGACGCCGAACAGCGTGACCACCGGCGTGGTGACCAGCGGCGTGGCCACCGGCATGGACGTCGCCGGCGGGTGGCGGAGGCGTACGACGAGCCCGCCCCCGGCGGCGAACAGGGTCAGCGCGCCCAGATAGAGCTCGTGGTGCGGCAGCGGAACGGCGCGCAGCAGGCCGAACCCGGCGAGCGCGGTAGCGCCCAGCAGCCAGACGCGACCCGCGGCGCGTACGCCGGGGGAGCGCGGCAGCGCGGCGAGCAGCCCGGCCGGGATCGCGACGAGCAGCGTGGCGACCAGGCTGGCCAGCGGCCTGGTCCATGCCGGTTGGTCGAACCCGAGGATGAGCAGCATCTGCTCGACGAACCAGCCGGCGGTCTCGGCGGCGACGGTCAGCGCCACCGCTGCGGCCCCGACCAGCGCCGCGGCCACCACCGGCCAGGGATTCGGCCGCTGCCGGGGCGTCGGCGGCGGTGGCGGCGGTGGCGGCGGTGGCGGCGCGGGAAACGGGCCGGATCCCGGCAGGGACGGCGGGGGTTGCGCGGGACCGACGGACATGTGCGACACAGTACGACGGGGGTGACACCTCTACGGATCCGCCGATCCGGGCTACCGTGGAGCGGTGCGTGACCCTGCCGTGTCCCGGTACACCGCCGGCCAGCTCTCTCCGCTGCGCCGCGCCACCGACCTGCGCCGCCTGCGCGGCGAGCGCTTCGACGTCCTCATCATCGGCGGTGGGGTGACCGGCGCGGGCGCGGCGGTCGATGCCGCCGCCCGCGGCCTGAAGGTCGCGCTCGTCGAGGCCCGTGACTACGCCGCCGGCACCTCCAGCCGGTCCAGCAAACTGATCCACGGTGGCCTGCGCTACCTGGAGCAGCTGGAGCTGCACCTGGTCCACGAGGCGTTGACCGAGCGCGGCCTGCTCGCCACCCGGCTCGCGCCGCACCTGGTGCGACCGGTGCCGATCCTCGTACCGCTCCCCGCCGGACACGGGCCGGCCTCCCTGCCCGCCCGCACCTGGCGGCGCTCCTACTACGGTGCGGGCGTCGCGGCCTACGACGCGTTCGCGGGCGTCTTCGGTGGCGGACGGGGGATGCCCCTGCACCGGCACCTCACCCGCGAGGGGGCGCGGCGGGTCTTTCCGAGCCTGCGCGCGGACGCCGTCGCGGGGGCGATCCGCTACTACGACGGCCAGGTCGACGACGCGCGACTCGTGGTCACCCTGGCCCGCACCGCGGCCAGCCTCGGCGCGGCCGTCGTCACCAGCACGCGCGCCGTGGGGTTGCTGCGTGAGGCGCGCGAGGTGACCGGGGTCCGGGTCCGCGACATGGAGGCGCCGCCCGACTCGCCGGACGCGGAGTTCGAGGTCCGCGCGCGTACGGTCATCGCCGCCACCGGGGTGTGGAGCGACGACATGGCGCAGATGCTCAACGACGTCGGCGCCCGGCCAGGTCTGCGGGTACGGGCGTCCAAGGGCGTGCACCTCGTCGTGCCCCGCTCGGCGATCACCGGCGAGGCCGGGCTGATCCTGCGTACGCCGAGCTCGGTGCTCTTCGTCATCCCCTGGGGTGGCCACTGGATCATCGGCACCACCGACACGGACTGGCAGTTGGACCGGTCGCATCCGGCGGCCTCGGCACGCGACATCGACTACCTGCTGGAGCAGGTCAACACGGTGCTCGACCGTCCGCTATCCACCTCGGACATCGAGGGCGTCTACGCGGGGCTCCGGCCGCTCCTCTCCGGCGAGGCCGACTCGACCTCCAAGCTCTCCCGCGAACACGCCGTGGTGGAGCCGATGCTCGGGTTGCTGCTGGTCGCCGGGGGCAAATACACCACCTACCGGGTGATGGCGAGCGACGTGGTGGACCGCGCGGTGCGTCGGCTCGGGGTGGACCGCCCCTCGCGCACCGCCGATCTGCCGCTGCTCGGCGCCGACGGGTTCGCGGCGATGTGGCGCGACCGGGCCGACCTGGCCCGGCGGCACGCCATCCCCGCCGGCGTCGTCGAGCACCTGCTCGAGCGGTACGGCACGCTCACCGTGCATCTGCTCGCGATGATCGCCGCCGATCCTCTTCTCGCCACCCCGGTCGCCGGCGCGCCGGAGTATGTCGCCGCGGAAATCGCCTACGCCGCGCGGGACGAAGGCGCGTTGCACCTGGACGACGTGCTGACGCGACGGACCCGTATCTCCATCGAGACCGCGCACCGGGGCGCCGAGTCGGCCGAGCAGGCCGCCGAGATCATGGGTTCGGTGTTGGGTTGGGACGCGGCGGTGCGGGCCCGCGAGGTGGAGCACTACCTGGCCCGGGTGGAGGCGGAGCGGCAGTCGCAGCGGATGCCCGACGACGCCACCGCCGACGCGGCCCGGATGGGCGCGCACGATGTGCGCGGCTTCGCCGCCGACCGCGGGGTCGGACCGGCCCAGCCGACCGTCGCGGGCACCAGTCCCGGTACCACGCCCGCCGCGAGGTAGACGCGTCGTCGCTACTCCATGATCGGCAGAGGCGGCGGGAGCCCGTTAGAAGACCTTGCCGGGGTTGAACAGGCCGCCGGGGTCCAGCGCCGCTTTGATCGCCTGGTGCACCCGCACGCCGACCGGCCCGATCTCCTGCGCCAGCCACTCCCGTTTGAGCAGTCCGACGCCGTGCTCGCCGGTGCACGTGCCACCCATCCCCAGCGCGAGCCGCATGATCGCGTCGAATGCCTGCCGCCCCCGCTCCACGCTTGCCGGGTCTGCCCGGTCGACCACGATGTTGGGGTGCAGGTTGCCGTCGCCGGCGTGGCCGACGACGCCGATCGCCACCCCGTACTCCGCGGCGACCGTCTCGACGCCGTCGAGGAGCGCGGCCAGCGCGGTGCGGGGCACCGCGACGTCATCGACGATGAGCCCTCCGTTGCCACCCGGAAAGGCGTCCGCCGCGAACTTCTCCATCGCCGGATGTGCGAGCCGGCGGGCCTGCAGCAGCGCCGCGGCCTCCACCGCGTCGGTGGCGGCGTAGACCTCGTCCGCCCCGGCCGAGGTGCACAGCTCGGCGATCCGCTCCAGCTCCGTCGCCGCCCGGGTCCCCGTGTCGGCCGCCGCGAGCAGCAGCGCCTTCGCGTCGGTGCGCAGCCCCATCGGCTGGTAGGCCTCGATCGCCCCGAGGTGGGTCCGGTCGAGCAGTTCGAGCAGGCTCGGCGTCAGCCCCGCCGAGGAGATCGCCGCGACCGCCGCGCCGGCCGCCGCCGTCGACGGGAAGACCGCGACGAGGGTGAGCGACTCCTCGGCGGCCGGCCGCAGCGCCACCGTCACCTGCGTGATGATGCCGAGGGTGCCCTCGGAGCCGACGAAGAGCCGGGTCAGGTCGTACCCGGCAACCCCCTTCGCGGTCCGCCGGCCGGTGCGCAGCACCTCGCCCGAGGCGAGCACGACCTCCAGGCCGATCACATACTCCGTGGTGACGCCGTACTTGACGCAGCACATTCCGCCCGCGTTGGTGGAGACGTTGCCACCGATGGTGGACGACTCCCACGAGCCGGGGTCGGGGGGATAGCGCAGACCGTGCTTCGCGACCGCGCGCGAGAGAGCGGCGTTGACCACACCCGGCTGCACCACCGCGATGCGGTTGACCGGGTCGATCTCGACGATCTCGTCCATCGCCGTCATCGAGACGACGATGGCGCCGTCGACCGCGTTGGCCGCGCCCGCCAGGCCGGTCCGGGCGCCCTGCGGGACCACCGGGATCCCGCGCGCCGCGGCGGCGCGCACCACGGCGACCACCTCCGCCGTCGTACGCGGGCGGACCACGACCGCCGGCATGCCGGCGGCGCAGAGGTCGGCCTCGTCACGCTGGTGACCGCGGAGCAGGTCGGGGTCGGTCAGCACCGCGCCCTCGGGGAGCGCCGCGCGCAGTTCCTCGAAAAGGTCTGACATGCGTGGCAGGCTAGCCCGCCGACTACCGTGACGGCCATGCTCTACGTCGACCCGCCCGCCTGGCCGGCCCGTGGCCGGCTCTGGTCCCACCTGGTCAGCGACGTGTCGTACGCGGAACTGCATGTCTTCGCCGAGATGCTCGGCGCGCCGCCCCGCGGCTTCGACCGCGACCACTACGACCTCCCGGCCGAACGGTTCCGGATGGCGGTGTGGCTGGGCGCGCGGGTGGTGCCCGGGCGGGAGATCGTCCGGCTGCTGCGCGCCGCCGGGCTACGCCGTCCGAAGCACACGGTGCGGCGCAGCGCCTAGCCCTCCTCCGCCGCGAGCGCCGCCAACTCCCGGGCGAGATTGGCCCGCGCCGGTCCCTCCCACCGCGCCGCCAGCGCCGGGACCCGGTAGAGGGCGGGGAGCCGGAGCAACCGGCGGAGCACCGCGGCCCGTCCGTCGCGGAACGCCCCGGCCGGCACATGGGCGTACTCGCGACGGACCGCCGCCGCGTAGCGGTCGTAGGCGTCGGGAGCGCCCGCGAGCACCCCGAGATCGGCGTCGCAGAGCAGCGCCCCGTCGCGGTCACCGGGATCGACGGCGTGGCCGGCGGTGAGCAGCACCAACCGGTCGACCTCCGCCACGGCGGCCGGCGCGAGGCCGAGCCCCGCCAGCACCCGCCCGGCCAGGGCGGCGCTCTCCCGCTCATTGCGGTCACCGTCCGCCCGGGGGTCGTAGACCGCGTCGTGCCACCACGCCGCGAGCCGCACGAGATCGGGTTCCGCGGCGAAGTCGGCGTGCCCGTCCACAACGGACAGCACGGCGTCGAGATGCGTCACGTCGTGGTGGTGCCGCTGCGGCTCGCGCCACCGCTCGATCAACTCGATGCCCGCGCCGGTCACCGTCTCCTCGTCGCCGGTCGCTCCCGCGCCCCGCACGGCGCTCCGCCACCGGTCGATCAGCATCGTCACGTCACCAGTCTCCCTCCGGCCGCCCCTGCCTTTTTCCGGCGGTTCGCGCCGGTCATCCGGGTAATGTCCCGGACATGGCGGCCGCGCAGAACGAGCCGGCCAGCGCGGCCCGGGGTCGCCTCACCCACGGCCTCGACAGGCTGCGCCACCACTCGACCGCGACTCTCGGCGACCGCTTCCACCGCGTCCGCGTCAACATCGTGCTGGCGCTGCAGGCAGGGCTCGCCGCCGGGCTGGCCTGGCTGGTCGCCGGAACGCTCATCGGGCATGCGCAGCCGTTCTTCGCCCCGATCTCGGCCGTGATCACGCTCGCCGCTTCCGTCGGTCAGCGGCTGCGCCGCGCGCTCGAACTCGTCATCGGGGTCGCGGTCGGCATCGCGATCGGCGATGCGCTGATCCTGGTGATCGGCAGCGGCCCCTGGCAGATCACGCTGGTCGTCACCCTCGCCATCATCGTCGCGGTCTTCCTCGGGACGGGCTCGGGGCTCGTGACCCAGTCCGCCAACTCCGCGGTGCTGGTGGCGACGTTCGCCCCACCCAGCGGCGGTGTGTACTACGAGCGGTTCCTCGACGCGCTCGTCGGTGGTCTGGTCGGCATGGGCGTGATGGCGCTGCTGCTTCCGCTCAACCCGCTCACCGTGGTGCGGCGGGCCGCCAACCCGGCGCTCGACCTGCTCTCGCACGGCCTCACCGAGACCGCCGAGGCCGTGGAGGGTCGTGACCCCGACCGCGCCCGTGAGGCGCTGGACCGGATGCGGGACGCGGAGCGTCGGCTCGCCGCGTTTCAGGACGCCATCCAGGCCGCGAACGAGACCGCCACGCTGGCGCCCGCGCGCTGGCGGGCGCGGGGGACCCTTTCGCAGTACGTGGAGAGCGCCGAATACCTCGGACGGGCGCTGCGCAACACGCGTGTGCTCACCCGCAGGGTCATCTCCATGCTCGATGACGGCGAGCCGGTGCCGGAGCAGCTTCCCGCCGGGCTCCGCCTGCTCGCCGAGGCGGTCACCCTGTTGCGCCGCGAGTTGACCGAGGGGGTGTCGCCGGAGGGCGCGCGGGAGCGGGCGCTGGCCGGCGTTCGGCAGGCCGGGGCGGCGTACGGGGCGGGGATGCGGTTCAACAGCAGCGTCGTGGTCGCCCAGCTCCGCGCGACGGCGAGCGACCTGGTCCGGGCCACCGGCGCGGACCCCGACGAGGTCGACCGGCTGGTGAGCGCGGCGTTCGGCCGGGCGGGCGAATCGAATCCGTGACCGGCGCGCCGGGTACGCGAACACGCGGGCGGCCGGGGCGGGCGTGACCAAGGGGTGGTCCTCACCCGTGACCTGCGCCGGAACGGGCGGGCGAGGGTCCCGGTTTGGGCATCGGAGATCCACCGGTGGGGACGGGGTGGCTAGGCTGGCGGAATGGTTGACCTCCCGCCGGGTGCGGACCCTTATCCGTCGACGCCCCCGTCCCCTGGGAGCTTCCATTCACCGCAGCCGGCGCCGCCCCTCCCCGAGAAGGTGGCCGGGCGCCGGAGCGCGTGGCGCCGCGGGCTGGTGATGGCCGGCGTCATCGTGCTGATCGCGGCGTGCGCCGTGTTCATGCTCTTCACCCTCGGTGAGAGTCTCGGCATCCAGGCGCTGGTCATCGGGCTGGTCGCGGCGATCCTGCCGGTGCCCGTCCTGGTGGCCTGCTTCCTCTGGCTCGACCGCTACGAGCCCGAGCCGATGCGATACCTGATCTTCTGTTTCGCCTGGGGGGCGTTCGTCTCCACCGCCGCGTCGTTGAAGGTCAACGGTTGGGCGGCGGACCTGTTCGCGAGCTGGGGGTTGCCGGACGCGTTGGTGGCGGTGCTCGTCGCGCCCTTCATCGAGGAGCTGACGAAGGCGCTCGGGCCGATCCTGCTCTTCGCCGCCCGTCGCCGCGAATGGTCCGGCATCACCGACGGCATCGTCTACTGTGGCTTTTCCGCGATCGGGTTCGCCATGGTGGAGAACATCCTCTACCTCGGCGGGCACGGCTACGCGGCCGGCGCCCACCAGTACGGGCCGGCGACGGGGGCGCAGAACGTCTTCGCCATCTTCATCGTGCGGATTCTGCTCACCGGCTTCGCCCACCCGCTCTTCACCTCGATGACGGGGGTCGGCCTGGGCATCGCCTCGCGGGCCGCCGATCGCCGGGTGCGCTGGCTGGCGCCGCTCGCCGGGCTGTTGGTGGCGATGATGCTGCACGGCACGTGGAACCTGATGCCGTCGCTCGCCGCGGCCACCGGCCAGAACCTGATCCTGCTCTACGGCTACATCGGCGTGATGGTGCCGATCTTCTTCGGCATGGTCGGGCTCGCGGTCTGGTTGCGCGGCTGGGAGGGGCGGCTCACCGAGCGCGTCCTCCCCGACTACGTGCGTGCCGGCTGGCTCTCGCCGCCGGAAGTGGCCGCGCTGGGCAGCCTGGGCCGGCGGCACTCGGCCCGACGGTGGGCGCGCCGGGTCGCCGGTGACGCCGGAGTCAAGGCGATGCGCGCGTATCAGGCCGCCGCGACGAAGTTGGCGCTGCTCCGCGACGGGCAGTTGCGGGGCCTCGACACCCGCCCGGCCGATGTCGCGCGGGTCTCGATGGAGGAGCGACGGCTGCTCGACGCGATCGCGGCCTATCGACAGGTGTTCGTCGGCCGGGATCCGCAGGCGCCGGACGCGGTGTGGGACGGCGAGCGGTACCAGGTGATGTTCCCGGACGGCGTGCGGCGCACGGTGGAGGCGCCCGACGAGCCGGTGGTGCCGATCCCGGTGGTGTTCGCGCCGGCGCCGGCGGTGCCCGGTTATCCCGGCGCCCCCGGCTACCCGATGGGGCCGGGCCACGCCGCGCCACCAGCGGGCTACGGCCCGCCGCCCGGGAGCTATGGTCCGCCCGGCGGGGGCTACGGCCCGCCGCCCGGATTCCGCTGACCCGAGGCGTCGCGAGGTCGCCGGCTCCTACCGGTCGAACGCCGCTACAGGTAGAGCCCGGTCGAGTTGGGCTCGACCCGCTGGGCGGCCACCGCGTGCACGTCACGTTCCCGCAGCAGCACGTACTCGCGGCCGTGGAGCTCCACCTCCGACCGCTCGTCGGGGTCGAAGAGCACCCTGTCCCCGACCACGATGGACCGGACGTGGGGGCCGACGCCGACGGCGCTGGCCCAGGAGAGCCGCTTGCCGACGGACGCGGTCGCCGGGATCAGGATCCCGGCCGTCGAACGCCGTTCACCCTCGTTGCCTTCGACGCGGACCAGGACGCGGTCGTGCAGCAGTCGGATGGGAAGGCCCTGCTCGGTGTGCGGGTCGGCGGTCACGTTCGGAACCGTACCGTGCGCCCCGCCCGGCGTTCCCGGGTGGTTACGGCAGGCGTGGTTCGGGAAAGTGGGGGGCAATTCAGGGCTTGATAGACGCGGATGCGCTGTTACCGACCGCTACCGTAGGTAGACCGATTCGCAAAGTAGGGGGTGCGCTTGAGCCGGTTCGAGCAGATCCGTGGAAGTCTGCGCCGCGCCTACGACACGGGCCGGGCCTCGGTCCGCTCCGCGCGGTCGCAGGCGCGCGACGGCAATCCGGCGCGCGGCAGCGACCCCCGGCACAGTGAGCACGACGACGGCGTGCCGGACCAGCCGGTCGCGGTGCCGGGTGCGGGTGGAGAGCCGCCGCGCGGCGGTCACCCGTCGACCTCGAGCCGGGACGACGCGGACGTTCCGCACGGTCTGCGGATCGCGGCGGCCTGGTCCTGGCGTCTGATCGTCATCGGGATCGTCGGCTGGGCGCTGCTCAAGGTGATCGGCACCGTCCGGATCGTCGTCATTCCGTTGCTCATCGCGCTGCTCCTCTCGGCGCTGCTCGCGCCGGCGGTCGGCTGGTTGCTGCGGGGACGGTTCCCCCGCTCGCTGGCGACGGCGGTGGTGGTGATCGGCGGGCTCGCCGCGGTGATCGGGACGCTCACCCTGGTGGTCAACGAGTTCATCAACGGGGCGCCGCAGCTCTCCAAGAACGCGAGCGGGGGCATCCGGAAGATCCAGGAGTGGCTCAAGACCGGCCCGCTGCACCTCTCCGACGGCCAACTCAACCGCTACATCGACGCCGGCCAGCAGTGGATCGACGAACACACGGAGTCGCTGACCAGCGGCGCCGTCTCGACCGCGGCGACCCTCTTCGAGGTGCTCACCGGGACCCTGCTGGTGCTTTTCGCGACCTTCTTCTTCCTGCGCGACGGCCGGAAAATCTGGCGCTTCCTCGTCGGGTTGCTGCCGATCAACGCCCGCTGGCGGGTCGACGACGCCGGGCTGGCCTCCTGGGCGACGCTCGTGGCCTACGTCCGGGCCACCGTGCTCGTCGCGTTCATCGATGCCGTGGGCATCGGTCTCGTCCTCGTGGTGTTCGACATTCCCTTCGCCTTCCCCCTTGCCGCCCTGGTCTTCCTCGGCGCGTTCATCCCGATCGTCGGCGCCGCGCTCTCCGGCGCGGTCGCGGTGCTCATCGCGCTCGTCGACAGCGGCTGGGTGACCGCGTTGATCATTCTCGGCGCGGTGATCGCGGTGCAGCAGTTGGAGGGACACGTCCTGCAGCCGCTGATCATGGGTCGGGCGGTCGCCATCCACCCGCTCGCGGTGATCGTGGCGATCGCCTCCGGCGTCGTGCTCGCCGGGATCACCGGAGCCCTGGTCTCGGTGCCGCTGGTGGCCGTGCTCAACACCGGCATCCGGCGGCTCTCGCGTCGGCGTTCTCCCGAGCCGCCACCGGACGCCGTCGTCGTGGGCACCCAACCGCCGCAGCTACCCGTCTGACTCCCGCTGTATCCGCTTGATCGTGGTGGAAGTGACCTAGCTCTGAGCGAGGCGTTGGAGGGCGCCCTGCACGACGTCGGGGCGGGTGGTGTACCAGAACGGCGGCAAGGACCGGCGCAGGAACGTGCCGTACCCGCGGGCCGTCTCCAGCCGCGAGTCCAGCACCGCCACCACGCCCTTGTCGCCGGTCGAGCGGATCAGCCGCCCCACGCCCTGGGCGAGCCGGACCGCGGCGATCGGCACGCTCACCGCGGCGAAGCCGGAGCCGCCGCTGGCATCCACCGCCGCGGCGCGCGCGGCGGCGAGCGGCTCGTCCGGCCGGGGGAACGGGAGCCGGTCGATCACGACCAGCTGGCACGCGTCGCCCGGCACGTCCACCCCCTGCCACAGCGACATGACGCCGAAGAGGCAACTCGACCGGTCCTCGCGAAAGCGGCGTACCAGCAACGGCAGCGCCTCCTCGCCCTGGAGTAGCACGGTCAGGTCGGTCCGGGCGCGCAACAGCTCCGCCGCCTGCTGCGCCGCCCGCCGCGACGAGAACAGGCCGAGGGTACGGCCACCGAGCGTGCCGACCAGCTTGAGCAGTTCCTCGCCGGCCGCCTCGGGCAGACCGGAGGCGCTGGGCCGCGGCAGGTGGGACGCCACGTAGAGGATCCCCTGCCGGGGGTAGTCGAACGGCGACCCGACGTCGAGCGAACGCCACCCCGGACCCTCGCTCGCCCCGACCTCGACCGCGGTCGAGGCCGGCGAGGCGGTCCTGCGGCCCTTGCTCGCCGTGCTGGCCACGGCCGCCGCCGCCGGTGACGGAGCAGGGGCCGGCGCCGGGCCGAGGCCGAGCGCCCGCGCCACCGTGTCGAACCGACCGCCCAGGGCGAGGGTGGCGGAGGTGGCGACGACGGTGCGCTCGTCGTACAGGTGGGTGGCGAGCGTGCCCGCGACCGAGAGCGGCGCCACCACGAGGGCGCGGCGCCCCGCGCCCGCCCCCTCCGGCTTCTCCACCCAGGCCACGTCGTGGTCCGCCTCCTCGAGCAGACGCTGCGCCGTCGTCGACAGCTCGTCGAGCACAGCTTTCGCCTGCTGCTTACGGACCGGGTCCGGGTCGTCGGCCTTGATGTCGCCGATGCCGTCGAGCGCGCTGCGGGTCGCCGCGTCGAGCAGGGTGCAGGCATCCCGCAGCGCCGCCGGCAGCCCCGCCGTGATCCGCCCGGCCGGCGACTCGGCCAGGCCGACGGCCAGCGCGTCGCCCGCTTCGACGAGCGCCTCCGCGGACTCCGGCGTGAGCAGGGTGCGCGCCCGACGGGCGGCCCGGTCGATCAGTTCGGGCACCAGTTCGGCCTGTGCCGCCGAGGAGACCCGGTCGGCGAGTTCGTGGGCCTCGTCGACGACGAGCAACTTGTGTGGCGGCACGATGTGCCGGCCGGCGAGCATGTCGACGGCGAGCAGGCTGTGGTTGGTCACCACGATGTCGGCCTCGCGGGCCCGCGCCCGCGACGCCTCGGCGAAACACTCCTGCCCGTACGGGCAGCGGCTCGCGCCGACGCACTCCCGCGCCGGCATCGACACCAGCCGCCAGGACTGGTCGTCGACGCCGGGGTCGAGTTCGTCGCGGTCGCCCGTGTCGGTCTCCGCCGCCCAGTCCCGCAGCCGCTGGATCTGCTTGCCGAGCCGACCGGCCTCACCGAGCCACTTGGTGCCCCCGCTCGGCGCCGGCGCGTCGAAGAGCGTGTCCTCCGGCTCGTCCTCGTTCGAGTTGTCCAGGCGCGCCAGGCACAGGTAGTGGTGCCGCCCCTTCAGCACCGCGAACGTCGGCCGCCGGCCGAGCACCGGCTCGACCGCGTCGGCCAGTCGGGGCAGGTCGTGGTCGACGAGCTGGGACTGCAGGGCCAGGGTGGCGGTGGAGATCACCACCGGTCCGTCGACGGTGAGCGCCGGCGTGAGGTAGGCCAGCGACTTGCCGGTGCCGGTGCCGGCCTGGACGATCAGGTGTTCGCGGGACGCGATCGTCTCTTCGATCGCCGATGCCATCTGCTGCTGCCCGGGGCGGGCCGCGCCGCCGGGGACCGCCCCGACCGCGGCGGCGAGCAGGTCGGCCGCGCTCGGGCGGCCGGAGCGCCGGCGGCGGGAGGAGGACTTGGCGGCTGCGGGGGTGGCGGTCACCGTGCGACCGTACCGTCCGACGCTGCGCCGGCCCGGCTTATCCACAGCCAGGGCGACGGGCGGCACACTTCGTCCACAGCCGCGGGCCGGCCACGAGTCAGGTCGGCCGGCGTGCCGCCTGGAAGGCCGCCGCCCCGGCGGACCAGGTGGCGTCCAGCTCGGGCCCGGAGGGCTGCCGGCCGTCGAGTTCCCACATGATCATGCCGTGGGCGTACGACCAGAGCGCCCGCGCCAGCGCCGGCTCGCCGGCAACGAGGTGGAACGGCTCCGCCGCCCACCGCAGTAAGCCGGAGGGCAGTGCATCGCGCGGGACGGGTCCTCCGCTCGCCATCCGGTAGAGGTTGGGCTCGGCCAGCGCCCACGCACGGTAGGCGCGCAGGAGGGCCGCCACTTCGCGACCGCGCCGCGCCCGCCGTACCGAATCGTGCAGGACGGCGCTCAACTCGGCGAGGGCGATTGCGACGAGCCCCTCGGTCACGGCCGGTTTGCCCGGCAGGTGTTTGTACAGCGACGGCGCCCGGATGCCGAGCTCGGCGGCGAGCCGCCGCATGGTGAGCGCGTCCGACCCCTCCGCGGTGAGCACCGCCCGGGCGGCGGCGAGGATCTGCGCCACCCGGGGTGGGTGCTCGGGCGGCGCCGGCGCGGTGACCGGCCGGGCACGCCGTGGCTGTCGGCTCGCGGCGTTCACCGATCGTGTCGTCTTTCCGACTGCGGCGCCCGCCCACCTGTCCGTCGCCCGGGCATGCGGCCGCCGTCCTTTGTCTCCGGCCGACGCTGAAACCCCCGCGTCAGCAGGGTGTTGATCCGATCATCCGCCGGTGCCTGAGTCGGCGCGGACGCGCGATGCTCCGTGCCCATCTTTCCGCCCCTCGGCTAACTATGTTAGCCGAGGCTAGCTAACGGCGTTAGCTAGCCGCAAGGGGTGGCCATAATCGGTTAGGGTGCGAGCATGTCGAGCGATGTCGTCCGGGTCGTCTACCGCAAATACGACGGCGCGGCGCACCGTGATTACCCCGCCCGGCGACTGGCCGAGGACGATCTGGGCACCTGGCTCGGCGTCGCCAAGGGGACCCGCTCGGTCTACCACGGCCGGCCTTCCGTGGAGCAGATTCCCTTCGTGCTGCTGGTGCCGCACGACGCCTGGTGGACCGGGATGTTCAACCCGGCGCCACGCACCAGCGAGGTCTACTGCGACATCGCCAGCCCCGCGCGCTGGGAGGGCGACACGGTCCACCTGATCGACCTCGACCTCGACGTCGTGCGACGCCGGGCCACGGGGCTGGTCGAGCTGCGCGATGAGGACGAGTTCGCGGAGCACCGGCGCATGTTCGGCTACCCGGACGACGTGGTCGCCCATGCGGAGGCGGCCGCCGAGTGGCTCTTCGGCGCCCTGGGCGACGGCACCGAGCCCTTCGCCACGGCGTACCGGAAGTGGCTGGCCCTGGTCGTCTGATCCGGCCGTCCTCGCGTTCGTCGCGGCACCCGTTGCTGATCATCGGGCGGGGTCGGGCCGGGTGGGCAATGATCGGTTGATGAGCGAGCACACCGCCGGGCCCAAGCTGGTCAGACCCCGCGCCGCCGGTGCCGGGAGCACGTCGCTGCGGCAGTTGTTGCGGGTGGGGGAGGGATCGGGTCCACCGGAGCTGCGCGCCGTCGATCCGCGGTCCACGCCAGGGCTGCCGTCGCGGGACGTCGTGGGGGGCGACCCGAAAGCCTGGGCGCGCGCCCAGGTGGCGGAGCTCGGCGCCGAGCTCGCGCGTCAGCAGGAGATGCTCTTCGCCGAGGCGAAGCAGCGCCCGGAGAGCGGTCGGCGCGTGCTGATCGTGCTGCAGGCGATGGACTGCGGCGGCAAGGACGGCGTGATCAAGCGGGTGGCGGGGGTGATGAACCCGCTCGGCCTCCACATCCGCGCGTTCGCGCCGCCGACCGTGGAGGAACGGCGGCACGACTTCCTCTGGCGCATCCGGCGCGCCCTGCCGGCGCCCGGGTACGTCGGCGTCTTCAACCGCTCACATTACGAGGACGTGCTGGTCGCGCGGGTCGAGTCGCTCGTGCCGGAGCGCACCTGGCGGGCGCGGTACGACGAGATCAACGCCTTCGAGGCCGAACTGGTGGGAAGCGGCGTGTCGTTGGTCAAGGTGATGCTGCACATCTCGTACGAGGAACAGCGCGAGCGGCTGTTGGCCCGGCTGAACGATCCGACGAAGCGCTGGAAGTACGACCCGGCGGACGTGGACGCCCGGGCGCGCTGGGATGACTACCAGGCGGCCTACGCCGACGCGCTGCGGCGCTGCGGCACTTTGCAGGCGCCCTGGCACGTCGTGCCGGCCGATCGGAAGTGGTATCGCGACTGGGCGGTGGCGCATCTGCTGCGCGAGACGCTCGCGGAGCTGCGGCTGAGCTATCCGGACGCGGACTTCGACGTCGCGCGGGAGCGGACGCGACTCCTGAGGGAGGCAGAAGGTGAACACGAGGTGAACGTGAACTGAATGTGACGTGACTGGGGGTAGCCGCTCAGGAGCGGTCATTTCGCGTTACCTAGCATTCCCCGAGGATCCGGGGGAAAGACCTTCCCCGGGGACCCGACACCCGCCAACCAGACGCAGCGAGGTCGCCGTGAAGTTTTCCTTCCGCCCCACCGAGGGCGCCTTTTACGAGCTCTTCACCAGGGCCGCGCAGAACCTGGTCCGGGGCACCGAACTCCTCAATGAACTCGCGCTGCCGGACGTGGACGTCCAGTCGGTGAGTGATCGGCTCACCGAGGTCGAGCACGACAGCGACCAGATCACGCACGACCTCTACAAGAAGATCAACTCCACGTTCATCACCCCGTTCGACCGGGAGGACATCTACCGGCTCGGGTCGCAGCTCGACGACGTGATGGACCACCTGGAGGCGGTGGGCAACCTGCTCTACCTCTACGGGCTGACCAAGCTGCCGTCCCTGCCGCGCGAGATGCACGAGCTCGTCGAGGTGCTCGACCAGCAGGCGAAGCTGACCGCCGAGGCGATGCCGCGGCTGCGCGCGATGAAGGACCTCGAGGACTACTGGATCGAGTGCAACCGGCTCGAGAACGAGGGCGACCGCTCCTACCGGATGTTGCTGGTCCGCCTCTTCTCCGGCGAGTACGACGCGCTCACGGTGTTGAAGATGAAGGAGGTCGCCGACGAGCTGGAGGCCGCCTGCGACGCCTTCGAGCACGTGGCGAACACCGTCGAGACAATCGCGGTCAAGGAGTCCTGACCGGTGACGATCCCAATTATCCGACGTAGTGATGCCGGTGCCTTACCGCCGGCCGGCCGGGACGGGGCGCGTTCGTGACTCCGGAACTCGTCGCCGTCCTCGCGGTGATCCTCGCCGCGATGGCCTTCGACTACACCAACGGCTTCCATGACGCGGCGAACGCGATCGCCACCAGCGTCTCGACGCGTGCTCTCACCCCCCGGGTCGCGCTGGCCCTCGCCGCGGTCGGCAACTTCGTCGGCGCGCATTTCGGTGCGGGCGTGGCGAAGACCGTCGGCGACAATCTGGTGACCCTGCCGACCGGTCTGGTGAGCCTCGGCGTCGTCTTCGCCGGCGTGGTGGGTGCGATCACCTGGAACCTGATCACCTGGTATTTCGGCCTGCCCTCCTCGTCCTCCCACGCTCTCTTCGGCGGCCTCGTGGGGGCCACGCTCTTCGCGGCAGACGGCATCGTGCAATGGGGGAACATCCTCGAGAAGGTCATCATCCCGATGGTGCTCTCGCCGATCGTCGGCCTCGTCCTCGGCGCGGTCGTGATGATCGGCATCTACTGGCTCTTCCGCCGCGGGCAGCCGGGCAAGCTCAATCGTGGCTTCCGGTGGGCCCAGACCGTCTCGGCGGCGGCCATGTCGGTCGGTCACGGTATGCAGGACGCGGCGAAGACGATGGGCATCATCGTGCTCGCGCTCTACACCGGCGGCTTCCAGGACAGCAAGAGCCACATCCCGGGCTGGGTCTTCTGGACCTCGGCCGCGATGCTGGCGCTCGGCACGTACGCCGGGGGTTGGCGGATCATCCGCACGCTCGGTCGGAAGATCATCGACCTTGGGCCGCCCGAGGGATTCGCGGCCGAGACGGTCGCCAGTGCGGTGCTCTACTTCAACGCGCTGGTGCTCCACGCGCCGATCTCGACCACGCACACGATCACCTCGGCGATCATGGGCGTCGGGGCGACGAAGCGAATCTCGGCGGTGCGGTGGAACGTCGCCGGCACCATCGTGGTCGGCTGGATCATCACGTTCCCGGCGGCCGCCGCCATCGCCTGCATCGTCTACTTCATGGTCCGCCCGCTCTTCGGCTGACCGTCCGCCCCGCCGGGTCGATCGATCGACCCGGCCGGTCGCTTCATCCCCTCGATCAGGGCCCTCCGCACAGGCGTGTGCGGAGGGCCCTGATCGAGGCGAAACTCCTTGATCGACAGGACGGGATCAGGCGTACGTGACGCCGATCTGCTCGCGAACCGTGTCGAGCAGCGCCATCACCTCCAGCGTCACCGCGTGCGGCACCAGTGGGCTCTCCCGCAGCCCGGCCGACAGACAGCGCTGCACCTCAACCGCCTCGTACTGGTAGCCCGACCCCTGCCCCGCAGCCGTCACGGTCTCCGGCTCGGCGCCGTCGCGCCACAGCGTGAACTCGCCGGGGCAGTAGAAGGGGGCGGGGATCTCGATCCGGCCCCGCGTCCCGGTGATCGTCGCCGCGATCGGGGTCGCGCCGACCATTCCGCAGGTCAACGTGGCGACCGCGCCGGAGTCGTACCCGAAGATCATTGCGGTGTTCTCGTCGACGCCCTCCGCGCTCAGCTTCGCCCACGAGCGCACCTGATCCGGCACGCCGAGCAGCAGGTGGGCCAGGCTGACCGGGTAGACGCCCAGATCGAGCAGGGCTCCGCCGCCGAGCGCGCGGGAACGCATCCGGTGGTCGGGCGCGAACGGCCCGGCCAACCCGAAGTCGCCGTGCACGGTGGTCACCTCGCCGATCGCGCCGTCGCGGACCAGCTCCACCACCCGCAGGATCGTCGGGTTGCACCGCATCCACATCGCCTCCATCAGGAAGACGTCACGGGCGCGCGCGGCCTCGATGAGCTCGGTGGTCGTCGCCAGATCCAGGGTGAACGGCTTCTCGCAGAGCACCGCCCGTCCGGCCTCCAGGCACGTCATGGTCGCGGCGTAGTGGGCGACGTGCGGCGTCGCGACATAGATCACGTCAACGTCGCTATCCGCGGCCAGCGCCGCCCACGAGCCGTACGCGCGGGGGATGTCGAACCGGTCGGCGAAGGCCTGCGCGCCCGGCAGCGAGCGCGACCCCACCGCGATGACCTCGGCGTGCGGCAGCAGCCGGAGGTCCTCGACGAACTTGGTGGCGATGCCACCGGTGGCCAGGATGCCCCAACGTGTCATGGCCGCACGCTAGCCGAAATCGCGGGACGCCCCGGCCGCCGTGCCCATCAGTCAAGATCGTGCGGCGCGGAGCGCGGGTCGGCGTGGCATCAGCGCACGAGATGCACCTAGGCTCGCGGCGTGGTTCTCCGAGACATTTCAGGCCGGCGTCGCCGGGACGGCGGTGCGCGTTGACCGAGTTCGTGGTGCCCGATGGGCTGGTCGAGCACGCCAGCAAGTTCTACGCGACGGGCGGCACCCCGGCGGTGCCGCGGGTGGCGTCCACCGTGCTGCTGTTGCGGCCCGCGCCCGACGGCTTCGAGGTGTACGTCATCCGCCGCGCCGCGACGATGACCTTCGGTGGTGTCTACGCCTTCCCGGGCGGTGGCGTCGACCCCTCCGACTCGCAGGTGCACCTCGGCTGGTCGGGCCCGCAGCAGACGGAGTGGGGGAGCCGCCTGGAGCTGCCACCGGAGTCGGCGCAGGCGGTCGTCTGCGCCGCGGCGCGCGAGGTGTTCGAGGAGGCGGGCGTCCTGCTGGCCGGTCCGCGTCCGGGCACCGTCGTCGGAGACGTGAGCGGCGATGACTGGGAGGCGGCACGGCAGGGGCTGGTGGCCCGGGACACGGGCTTCGCCGATCTGCTGCACGCCCGGCAGCTAGGGCTCCGCTCGGACCTGCTGGCGCCGTGGTCGCGGTGGGTGACGCCCGAGTTCGAACCGCGCCGCTTCGACACCTACTTCTTTGTGGCCCTGCTGCCCGAGGGGCAGCGGACCCGGGACGTCTCGGGCGAGGCCGACCACACGATGTGGATCCGGCCCGCGGAGGCGCTGGCGCGTGCGGAGGCAGGGGAGATCACCATGCTGCCGCCGACCATGGTGACACTGCGGGAGGTGGCCGCGTACGGCGATGTGGCGGCGGTGCTCGCCGCGGCGGCCGAGCGGGACGCCGCGACGCCGATCACCCCGACCCTGCAGGTCTACGCCGACGGCCGCGTCCGCTTCGTCCTGTCCTGACCGCCGCTCGCTCCACCCCCGTCGATCAAGGAGGTATGCGCACGGATTGATCTCCGATTGTGTGCATACGTCCTTGATCGACCGGGGATCCCTTGATCGAGCGAGGCGGTGGCGGCGCAGCGCCGGTCAGCCGAAGCGTCCCGTGATGTAGTCCTCGGTCTTCTTCATGCTGGGGTTGCTGAAGATCTTCTGGGTGTAGTCGTACTCGACGAGCCGGCCCGGGTCGCCGGTGCGCTCGATGGAGAAGAAGGCGGTGCGGTCCGAGACCCGCGCGGCCTGCTGCATGTTGTGCGTCACGATGATGATCGTGTAGCGGTCCTTGAGCTTGAACATCAGGTCCTCGATCGCCAGCGTGGAGATCGGGTCGAGCGCCGAGCAGGGCTCGTCCATCAGGACCACCTGCGGCTCCACCGCGATTGTGCGGGCGATGCAGAGCCGCTGCTGCTGACCGCCGGAGAGCCCGGCGCCCGGCTTGCCGAGCCGGTCCTTGACCTCGTCCCAGAGGTTCGCCGACGTGAGCGCCTTCTCGGCCGCGTCCTGCAGGACCGACTTCTTGCGCACGCCGTTGAGGCGCAGCCCGGCCACCACGTTGTCGAAGATGGACATGGTGGGGAACGGGTTGGGACGCTGGAAGACCATGCCGATCGTCCGGCGTACCGCCGTGACATCGACGTTCGAGTCGTAGATGTCCTGGTCGTCGATGGTCAGCTTGCCGTCGACCCGCGCCCCCGGCAGCACCTCGTGCATCCGGTTGATCGAGCGCAGGAAGGTGGACTTCCCGCATCCGGAGGGGCCGATGAGGGCGGTGACGGTCTTCGGCTCGACGGTCAGGCTGATGTCCTCGATGGCCTTGAAGGCCCCGTAGTAAGCGGTGACGCCCACCGCCTCGATGCGCTTTGCCATGGTGATCGTTCCTCCGGGGTTCATCGGCCGAGCCGGTTGCGACGGGCGAGCAGTTTCGCCGCGATGGTGAGGACCAGCACGAGCGCCACGAGGGTGAGCGCCGCTGTCCATGCCCGGTCCGGCGCGTACTTCGACGAGTCCGTGGCCTGGCTGTAGACGAAGAGGGAAAGCGAGGACTGGTTGTTCTCGAACGGGTTGAAGTTGATCGCCGCGGTGCCGCCCGCCACGAGGAGGACGGGCGCGGTCTCGCCGGCGGCGCGGGCGATGGAGAGCATGACGCCGGTGACGATGCCGGGCAGCGCGGTCGGCAGCACGATCCGCAGGATCGTCTTCCACTTCGGCACGCCCAACGCGTACGCCCCCTCGCGCAGCGGCGCGGGGACCAGCCGCAGCATCTCCTCGGTGGAGCGCACGACGGTCGGCAACATCAGCACACTCAGCGCGAGCGCCGCGGCGAAGCCGGAGTAGCCCGGACGGCCGTTGTTGAAGATCGGCGAGACGATGAGCACCCAGAAGGCGAGGATGAACAGGCCCGCCACGATCGACGGCACGCCGGTCATCACGTCGACGAAGAAGCGGATGGTGTTGGCGAAGCGCCCGCGACCGTACTCGACGATGTAGATGGCGCCGAGGATGCCGAGCGGCACGCTGATCACGGCGGCGATGCCGACCTGTTCCAGCGTCCCGAGGATGGCGTGGTACGCGCCACCCATGGGGTCCCGCGGGCCGATGTTGTTCATCGAGGTGCCGAAGAAGTTGGCGTCGAGCCGTTCGGCTCCCTTGGAGACCAGCGTCCAGACGACCGAGCCGAGCGGGAGTACGGCGAGGATGAACGCGGAGTGGATCAGCGCGCTCCAGGTGCGGTTGCGGGCCGAACGGCGGCCCTCGACCACCGTCGCCGCGCCGTGGAGCCCAGCGAGGTAGAGCAGCGTCCCCAGGGCCAGGATGAGCACCCAACCGCCGATCGCGGCGCCGTAGACGATCGCGGCTGACAGTGCCAGGGCGAGCGCGGCGATGCCGAGCGGCGCCCACTTCGGGAGCCGCCGGCCGCGCAGCGCGGTCGCGGTGGGGGACAGGGCCGGGGCGGTCATGCGGCTACCTCCGTGAACTCGCGACGGCGGTAGATGATCGCCCGCGCGGTCATGTTGACCACGAGGGTGATCGCGAAGAGAACCAGGCCGGAGGCGATGAGGGCGCCGCGGCCGAGGTCACTCGCCTCACCGAACCCGTTCGCGATGTTCGCCGCGATCGAGTTGCCGCCGCTCTGGATCAGGTTGAACGAGATGCCGAAGGTGGCGCCGAGGGTCATCGCGAGTGCGATGGTCTCGCCGAGCGCCCGACCGAGGCCGAGCATGACGGCGGCGACGATGCCGGGCCGACCGTACGGGAGCACCGCTGTGCGGATCATCTCCCACTTTGTGGCTCCCAGCGCGAGGGCGGCCTCCTCGTTGGCCTTCGGCGTCTGGGTGAAGACCTCGCGGGAGAGCGAGGTGACGATCGGCAGCACCATGATCGCCAGCACCAGCGAACCGAGCATGACGGAGCGGCCGTACGGGCCCTCGCTGCCGAAGATCGGAATCCAGCCGAAGTATCTGTTGAGCCACGCCGCGAAGTCGTCCACGGGGTGGATGAAGACCTCCCGGCCCCACAGGCCGAACACCACGCTGGGCACGGCGGCGAGCAGATCGATGAGGAAGCCCAGCGTCGTGGCGACGCGCCGGGGCGCGTAGTGCGAGAGGTAGAGCGCGATCCCCAGCGCCACCGGCACCGCGGCGGCCAGTGCGATGACCGCGGTGAGCACGGTGCCGAAGGCCAGCGCGGCGATGCCGAACCGTCCCTCGTTGGGGAACCACTCCTTCGCGGTGAAGAAGTTGGCCGTGTTGGCGCGCAGCGCGGGTGCGGCCTTGGCGATCAGGAAGATCGCGATGGCGACGATGATGATCAGGATCGTCGCGCCGGCCGCGAGGGTGACGGCACGGAACGCGGGCTCGGCGCCGAAGGCCCGGCGGCGGGGCAGTCCACCGCCGCCGCCCATGCCGCTGCCCGGGCCGAACTGCGGCCCGGTCGGGGATGGAATGTCGGTCAGGGTCTCGGTGGGCGCCACGGCACCGGCGGGCCGGGCGTGACTGGTGGTCACGCGCGACCCGCCGGTGCTGGCGTCGGCCGAGCGGGAAGGCGATTCGCCCATCTGCTCGCTCGCTGTCGTCTCGAGGGGATAAGTGATCTCGGTCAGGAAAGGTTCTTGACCGCGGTCTCGACCTTGGCGCGGACCGAATCGGGCAGCGGCGCGTAGCCCAGTTCCGTCAGGGTCGACTGGCCGTCGGTGCTCGCCGCGTACCCCAGGAAGCCCTTGACCAGCGGGAGCTTGTCCGCCGCCAGCCCTTTGCCGCAGACGATCTCGTACGTCACCAGGACGATCGGGTACGCCCCGGCCTCCTTGGTGCTGTAGTCGACCGACATCTTGAGGTCGTCGCCCTCGCCGGTGACCGTGGCGCCGGCGATGGTCTTACCGGCCGACTCGGGGGTCAGCTCGACAAACTCGCCCGCACCGTTGCCGACCTTGGCCGAGTTGAGACCAGAGTTGTCGGCGAAGGACATCTCGACGTAACCGATCGCGCCGTTGGCCTGCTTGACCGCGCTCGCGACGCCGTCGGAACCCTTGGCACCCGAGCCTCCGGGGGCCTTCCAGGCCTTCGACTTGCCGAAGGTCCAGTCCTTCTCGGCGGTCTTGGTCAGGAAGTTCGTGAAGTTGTCGGTCGTGCCCGACTCGTCGGAGCGGTGCACGGCCTGGATCGGGGTGGCCGGCAGTTTCGCGCTCGGGTTGTCGGCCTTGATCGCGGCGTCGTCCCACTTGGTGACCTTGCCGGCGAAGATCTGCGCGATCGTCGCGGGCTTGAGCTGCAGGTTGTCCACGCCGGGGACGTTGTAGACGACCGCGATCGGGCCGATCACCATCGGCAGGTGGATCGCCTTGCCGCCGACGCACTTCGCGTCGGCCTTCGGCTGCTCGTCGTCCTTGAGGGCGGAGTCCGAGCCGGCGAAGTCGGCGGTGCCGGCGATGAACGCCTGGATGCCGGCGCCCGAGCCGCTGGGCTCGTAGTTGATGGTCACGCCGGAGCACTGCTGCTGGTAGGCCTTGATCCACTCAGCCATGGCGTTCTTCTGCGCGGAGGACCCCTGCGCGTTGAGGGTGCCGGTGGCGCAGTTGGCGGCGGCTGACCCGGAAGCGGAGCTGGAAGTCCCGCTGGGCGCATTGTTGTCCGAGCCGCACGCACTGAGCGCGACGACCGCGGTCAGGGCGATGCCGGCAAGGATGCCGTGCCGCTGGAGCTTCACCTGAGGGTTTCCCTTCACATAAGCGGAGCGCCGGGGTCGAGGCCCCGGGAGCCGGCCAGTGACCAGCTACTACGCAAGTTAGAAGGGTGAGGTAGCCGGTTCGCCGGTCAGAAGTGAACGGGGGATGAACAGGTGAGACCACTCAGGTGGCGGCGGGCCCAGGGCGAGTTGTCCGTTCGGTGAACTGCGGGGCGGGAGGAGTATTTGTCCGTATCATCCGCGTGTCGAATGCGCCCCTTCGTCACGCTGATGCCGGCAGTCAGCCCCGTCGGTAATTGACGTCGACGGCCCAGCGGGCGAAGCCCAACCGCGTGTACAGCGCGACCGCGGCGGCGTTCGACTCGTCGACGTAGAGCATGGCCTGCCCGATCCCGCGGCCGTGCAGGTGACGCAGCCCGGCGATCGTCAGCGCGGTGCCCAACCCGAGGCCGTGCGCGTCCGGGTCGACCCCCAGCACGTAGACCTCGCCGATCGGTTCCCCCTGGTCGTGGTGCACCTTCGTCCAGTGGAAGCCGAGCAGCCGCCCCGTCGAGCCGTCGACGGCGAGCAGGAAACCGGCCGGATCGAACCACGGCTCGGCCATCCGCACGCGCAGGTCGTCCACGGTCCACCGGCCCTGCTCCGGGTGGGTCGCGAAGGCCCGGGCGTTCACCTCGAGCCAGGCCGCGTCGTCCGCGCCGGATCGGAACGCGCGTAGCGAGACGTCGCCGGAAAGTCGTGGCTCGGGCAGCGGGGCGAGGAGCGAGCGGCGCATCTGCAACAGCACCCGGGCCCGCTCGAAGCCCAGGTCCAACGCCAGCGCCCCGGCGGCCGGATGGTCGCCGTGCGCCCAGACCCGAAGTCGCCCGGTGGCGTCCGTGCGGGCCGCGGCGGCCATCGCCGCCGTGACGAGCTGCCGCCCGAGACCGCGCCGACGGCGCAGCGGATGCACCAGCAGCTCCGCCCAGGGCCCCTCGACCTCATCCGCGAGATCGACGTGGGCGTACCCCACGAGCGCGCCGTCCGGATCGCGCAGCATCAGATGCACCGCCGGCGACCCGCCGTCGCGCCCGATGTGGAGCAGGACGGGCTCGGAGAGCGGGTCGCTGCCGTCGGCGTCACCAGCCGTCCGGGCCAGCGCCAGCACGTCGCGCACATCGGACGGGCGGAGCCGGTCGGTGCGTTCGACGGCGGGAAGGGCCGGAGATCCTGCGCTGGTCACCCCGTCACGTTATCCCGTGATCATCGGTGGCGCGGTGGGCACGGTCTTATGAAACACGCCCTAGTTGTGCTGCTGCGGGGAATCCGTGCCGGGGGGTAGCGCGCCGAGCTGGAAACGCTGGGTGAGGTCGGGGAGGATCACGTGCAGAGCCGTGACGGTCTCGGTCCGGACGCCGCCGCCGTCGTGCATCAGCACGATGGATCCCGAGGCCGTTTCCGTCGTCACCAGCGCCGCGATGTTCGCCGCGACCGGCTTTTCCCAGTCCCGTGGATCGACCGCCCAGTCCAGCGACGTCATCCCGAGATTGTGGGCCTCGGCCACCACGGCGGCGGTCCAGTTACCGCCGGGCTGCCGGTAGTAGGAGACGGGGAAGCCGGGCGCCGCCGCCCGGATCGCGGCGGAGGTGCGGGCGAGGTCGGTCTGGATCTCGGTTTGCGAGCGCGACCCGAGAGTCAGATCGTGACTCCACGAGTGGTTGCAGAGCGTGTGCCCCTCCGCCGCGATCTGCCGCACCAGGCTCGGATAGGCCTGCGCGTTCGCGCCGATCATGCAGAACGTCGCCTTGATCTGGTAGCGCCGGAGCAGTGCCAGCATTTGCGGGGTGTAGCGGGGGTCCGGTCCGTCGTCGAAGGTGAGGGCGACGGTCGGTCCGCCGGTGGTCCGCCGCGATCCGAACGGCCCGTCCGTGCCCGGGCCGAGCGGCAGTTTCCCGGCCCCTGGCGGGCGGGCGCGATCCGGTTGGGTTCCCGGTGCGCGCGGAATTCCGGGCGGCACGGCGGCGGCCTGCGAGGGGAATGACCAGGCGAGCGGATGTTTGCGGGAATTGGAGACGCTGCCCGATTTCCACGTGTAGGCGCTGGCCATGATGGTGATCGCGGCGAGGACGGCAATCATCAGAATGCGAGCGTTGTGCGCGGAAGTCATGTCACGAATCCCGGCTCGACGCGGAACTGCCCGATGTGCAATTCGTGCGGGTTATCGATACTGCGGCCAACTGCTGGTTCGGGTGCACGCCGACAAGGTTAAAGACGATTAATTTCGCGAAACGGGCGTTTCATGTTATTAGCCAAAAAAGCGAGTTGACTCGCCGACGTTGCGAAGCGCCGCCCGGCGTGTCCCGGGCGGCGCTTCGACGGGCATCGGTCAGACCGGGAGGGCCGCCGGCTCCGCGTCGGGAAGTGGCCGGCTCGGCGGGACCACGAACTTGTAGCCGACCTGCCGGACCGTTCCGATCATGGACTCGTATTCGGAGCCCAGCTTCGCCCGGAGGCGACGTACATGCACGTCCACGGTGCGCGTGCCGCCGAAGTAGTCGTAGCCCCACACCTCGCGCAGCAACTGATCGCGGGTGAAGACCCGACCCGGGTGCTGCGCCAGGAACTTGAGCAGCTCGAACTCCTTGTAGGTGAGGTCGAGCGGACGCCCCTTCAGCTTCGCCGCGTACGTGTCCGGGTCGATCGTCAGCTCGCCGCCGCGGATCAGGCCACCCGCGCCCGCGCCGGCGCTGTTGAGCCGTCCGACGGCCAACCGCAGCCGGGCCTCGACCTCGGCCGGGCCGCCGCTCGCGAGGATCACGTCGTCCACGCCCCAGTCGGCGTTGAGCGCGATCAGCCCGGCCTCCGTGACGATCGCGAGGAGCGGGACGCCCAGCCCGGTGGCGTGCAGCATCCGGCACGTGGCGCGCGCCTCGGAGAGCTCCGAGCGGGCGTCGACCAGGACGACATCGGGGCTCGGCCCGGAGACGAGGGTGCGCACGTCCCGCGGCGCGGTCCGCACCGAGTGCGGGAGCAGGTCAAGGGCGGGCAACACGGCAGAGGGTTCCCCAGGGCGCGCCGTCACCAGCAGCAGGATCTCCACACATCACCTCCGTCCTCGCGACGCGACGGTGCCGCGCTGCGACCGGCGGTAGCTCGGCGGTCAGCCGGACTACCGCGGGGAATGCGTCATCCCGGCTTCGCTGGCGGGCGGTAAGGCCCCCAGCTTATCGGATCTCCGGTCCATCGCGTCCTGGTGCTGCCCGTTCGGGGCCGATGACCGCCGATAACGGCGGGCCGCACGGAGATCGACCGCTCCGCGGCAGGCGCGGAGCGGGGCTGGTCTGGCACGATCGGTCCCGTGTTTCCATCCACGTCTCCCGAAACCGGTCGCGATCCGTGGGCCGACGGCGCCCGTCCGGGGCAGCCCCGTCCGCCCCGCGGTGTCGCGCCGCACGGCCGCTCCGTCGTGCCCACTCAGGACGGCGGCCCCGCGCCCGACCCGGCGTACGAGCCCGACGGGGGTGCGGAGCCCGGGCGGCGGCGGGAGCGCGGCGGTGGCCGGGCCACCCGACGTGGCCGGGATCGGGGGCCGGAGGCGACCGCCGGTGGCGAGGCCGAGGATGCGGGGCGGGACGACGAGGTCGAGCCAACACCCGTCCGTCGGCCGCTCTCCGTGGCGATCGCCGGCTTCGCGGGCCTGCTCAGCATCGGTTTGATCTTCGGCGCGCAGACGGCCGGCCCGGGCGCGGCCCGGGTCCCGTTCGCCGTGGTGGTCTTCGGGGTACAGGTGCTCTTCGTCCTCGCCTGGACGATGGCGATCCGTCCGCCGGCCCTTCCCGTCGTGGCGGGGGTCAGCATCCTGGTCGCCGGCGCGGCGGACATGGCCGCGGTTATGCCGCAGGTCGCCGCGCTGGCGCCATTGGGCTACGTGGCGGCGGCCGGTTTCGTGGCGGGGGTGATCGGCCAGCTCGTCCGTCCGCATGACCGGGCACGCGTCACCGACTCGCTCGGCTCGACCCTGCTGATCATGGTGGGGGTGGTCTCCTTCGGCACGCTCATCGTGCTGAGCCGCATCCCCGTCGGCACCCAGGCGATCTTCGTGTCGCTCGCCGCCACCGGCGTCGCGCTGGTCGTCGCCCGGCTGGCCGATGCCGTGATGCCGTGGCCGCGACTCGCGCCGCAGGTGGCACGTGGTGCGGCCGGTGTCGTGCTCGGCGCGATGGTCGGCACGCTGACCAGCGCGATCATCGGGATCTACCTGGTGGGCTTCACTCCCACCAGCGGCGCGGTCGTGGGGCTGGTCGCGGCCGGGACGGCCGTCCTGGCCGACCTCGCCGTCGGGTACGCCGAGGCGGGGCGCCAGATGGCCGGGGAGCCCCCCACGATGTGGGTGGCCCGACACATGCAGGGCCCGCTCGGCGGCTTCGCGTTGGCGGCCCCGGTCGCGTACGCGATCAGTGTGTTGTTCCTCAACTGAGTGACGGAGCGCCAAACGGGGTAGACAGGCGCTGGACGGATAGCGGTCGGTCGATCACGACCGCGACGGGCACTTTCGAGGAGGCGGCGTGGCAGAGAGTTATCCGGCGTACGAGGACCGGCCGCGCCGCCGGTGGGGACGCCGGCTTCTCGTCACCGCGATCGTTCTTCTGGTGGTGCTCGGCGGGCTGCTCGTCGTCGCCGACCGGGTCGCCGCCAACTTCGCGGAGCGCAAGGTCGCCGACCAGGTACGGCAGGAGGTGGCGAAGCAGCAACTGCAGTCGTCGCCCCCGCAGGTGACCGTCGGCGGTTTCCCGTTCCTGACCCAGGTCGTCGACGGTCGTTACGAGTCGATCGGCATCGTGTTGCGCGACCTGCACGGCGAGGTGTCGGGCAACAGCGTGCGGCTGCCGCGCCTCGATGTGGACGCGCGCGACGTCACCGCGTCCCTGGACACGCTGCGCAGCGGCCAGGGCGACGTGACCGCGCGGAACGTGGACGGAAAGGCGACCATCTCCTACGACAGCGTCGCCGAACTGATCGAGCAGCCGGGCGTGAAGCTCGGCGAGAAGAACGGCAAGTTGACGGTGACCGCGCCGCTGCAGATCCTCGGTCAGCAGTTCACCGTGAACGGCACGGCCGACCTCACCGTGAAGGACGGTCGGGTGCAGGTCCGGTTCAGCGACCTGGCGGCCGACGGCCTGCCGCAGGTCCCCGCCGCGCAGGCGCTGGTCAGCGCGTACGCGCAGCAGATTTCGATCGCCGTGCCGCTGCCGAAGCTGCCGTTCCGCCTCGATCTGCGGGAGGTGCGCGCGACGCCCGACGGGCTGTCCGTCACCGCCACCGCGAAGGACGTGCCGATCAACGCCGTCGCCTGATCCGGGCGACGTCCCGGATCGTGGTCAGCCCTGAGGCGGTCCGTGTCCTGGCTGGTAAGCTCGCCTCCATGGGGACGTTCCTCACCAAACGGCGCGCGGTCGACCTGTGCCGCGTGGCCACCTGCCTGTGTCGCCCCGTCATCTGACGGCGGGGTTGCTTTCGCAGGTCTCGTGCCGGCTTCGGCCTTCCGGCCGGCGACGACGGACCCACTAACCCTTTCCGCCCGGCAGCGGCGCCGTCGCACGTACCCGTGATCCGTCCTATTGGGTCCCCGCGCGTGGTGCGACCACCTGATCATCCGCGCGCAGGCTCACCACCTTCCACTCTTCCCGACCGCTCCTGGGGCGGGAAGCATCAACCAGGGAGTGATCAGATGAGTCGCGACACCGCACTCGTTTCGGCCGACTGGGCCGAGAAGAACATCGACGCCCCGGGCGTGGTCTTCGTCGAGGTCGACGAGGACACCAGCGCCTACGACAGCGCCCACATCCAGGGCGCCGTCAAGCTGAACTGGAGCACCGACCTGCGTGACCCCGTCCGGCGGGACATCGTCAACAAGTCCCAGTTCGAGGCGCTCCTCTCCGAGCGGGGCATCAGTAACGACGACGTGGTGGTGCTCTACGGCGGCAACAACAACTGGTTCGCCGCCTACGCCTACTGGTACTTCAAGCTCTACGGGCACCGCGAGGTCAAGCTGATCGACGGCGGCCGTAAGAAGTGGGAGCTCGACGGGCGGCCGCTGGTCTCCGACGTCGTCTCGCGCCCGGCCACCCAGTACGTCGCCCAGGAGCCCGACCTGTCCATCCGGGCGTTCCGCGACGAGGTCGTGGACGCGATCGGCAACAAGGGCCTGCTCGACGTGCGTTCCCCCGATGAGTTCGCGGGGCGGCTGCTCGCTCCGGCGCACCTGCCGCAGGAGGCGGCGCAGCGCGGCGGCCACGTGCCCACCGCGGTCAACGTGCCCTGGTCGAAGGCCGCCAACGAGGACGGCACCTTCAAGTCCGACGACGAGCTGCGCGCGCTCTACACCGACGCGGGTCTGGACTTCAGCAAGGACCTCATCGCCTACTGCCGCATCGGCGAGCGCTCCTCGCACTCCTGGTTCGTCCTCAAGGAGCTGCTCGGCAAGCAGAACGTGAAGAACTACGACGGCTCGTGGGCCGAGTACGGCTCCCTCATCGGCGTGCCGGTCGCGCTCGGTGACGAGCCCGGAGAGGCGTGACGATGGCTGCTCTCATCGACTCCGGTTGTGCGGCGCCTGATCAGGCGGCTCCGCTGCCGGCCAGCGTCGACCTTGAGCGCGAAACCGTGATCACCGGGCTCGTCCGCGACTCCGCCGGTGAGGTCGTGGCCGGGGCGTACGTCCGGCTTCTCGACGCCACCGGCGAGTTCACCGCCGAGGTGGTCACCTCGCCGGCCGGTCAGTTCCGGTTCTTCGCGGCCCCCGGCACCTGGACGCTGCGCGCCCTGTCCCGCCACGGCAACGGCGACGCGTCGGTGACGGCCGGTCGTGGGGTCAACGAGGTCGGCGTCAGCGTCGGCTGATCCTCTCGATCCATCAGATCGCCGCCCGGGCCACGGCCCGGGCGGCGATCTGTTTTACCGGCTCGGCCGCCGCCGTTGAATCGGACGGCGGGAGGCTTGTATTGCCGACCGCGTGTTCTCTGCTGATGGCAATTCGCGTGCTTCCTCATCGCTGTTCAGACAGCTATGTTCCACCGATAATTGGCGAACCGTGTCTCCGTGGCTTTCCGGGCACATGATGAATAACGTTCGCGGTCGGTGACGCCGGCTATCCGGTAACTGAACTCCACGCCGTGACGGCATTGGCCGCCGGATCCGTTCCGGTCCGACGGCCAATGCGTGGCGGGAACGTCCGTGCCTACATTCCGCCCGCCCGGCGATCGCAGGACGAGACCGGGGCGAGGGTGAAGTCGAAGGTCGAGACGAGTCCGGCCGAGATCTGCACCCGTTGGGTCTGCGGAACCCATCCGTCCTTCGCGACGATCACCTCGTAGCGCCCCTTCGGCACCCAGTACCCGTAGGTGCCCTGACCGCGCGCGGTGAGGGTGTAGCCGACCCCGGAGTTGTTGAGCGAGTTGACCCGCACCGTGGCGCGGACGGGGAGGGACTCGCCGCCGCAGGTCCGACCCGTCACCGTCCCCTGGATCTTGCCCCACGAACCGGGCGGCGAGACGTTCATCTCGACGCCGACCGAGGGGACCGGATACGGGGTGTCCGACGCCAGGCCCAGCGATGCCGTGTACGCGCCCGGCTGCGCGACCCCGGCCTCGGCCGAGGCCGTCATCGAGACGGTCACCTTCTGGGAGGCCCCCGGCGACAGCGTGAAGGTGGTGGGCGTGGTGCCCAGCCACGGGACGTCCCCGGTCTGGTCGCAGAGCTCCAGCCCGCCGAGTCGTTCCGACTCGACCGAGCCGACGAACGACGAGGGAGATCCGCCGATCTTGTACGCGCCGCAGGCGCCGGCGCCGCGGTACCGGGCGAACGCGGCGTTCGGCAGGTCGAGCCACGCGCCCGCCGCCGGGTCGTACGCGATGGTCCGGTTGCTGACGGCGCTGGATCCGCCGGTGACCCCGCCCGAGATCAGCAACAGGCCGCCGGCGGCGGCATGCTGTGCCCCCCAGATGTCCAGCGGGAGATCCGGCAGCGGGCTCCACCCATCGGACGCGGGATCGTAGGAGAACGCATCCGTGTATTCCGTGGCGCCCGTGCCGCCGGCGCAGTAGATCCTGCCGCCGATCCCGCCGCAGGAGATCCAGGACGCGACGTGCGGGTAGGGCGTCCCGGTGCTGAACGTGCCGGTCGAGGGATCGAAGATCACCAGGTCGGCGGAGTCCGCGCAGGCGCTGTCGACGCAGCCGCCGATCAGATAGATCTTGCCGCCGACGACGGCCGAGCCGGCCGCCGCACGCGGCTCGGGATTGGTCGCGCCCGGGACGGTGCTCCAGGCGCCCGTCGCGGGGTCGAAGACGTCCACTGTGGCAACCGGGTCCTCGTCGCCCCAACCGCCGAAGACGTAGAGCTTGCCGCCCATCGCCGCGGCCGACGGCTTCGCCCGACCGGTCGGCAGGCCCGGCAACGCGCTCCACGAATCGGCCTCGGGGTCGAAGACCCAGGCCTTACGGCCATTGCCGCTGCCGCCGCCACCGACGGAGTAGACCTTCCCGCCCAGGCTCGCCGCGGCGTTGTCGTAGATCGCCTCCGGGAGGTTGGTGATCCGGGACCACTCCGTGTCCGGCGCCTTCGGCGCCGCTGCCGCCGGGCTGCCGCGGCCCGCGCCGTACGCGATGCCGGTGCGTGCCTTGCTGATGCCCTTCATCCGATGCTCGACCAGGGGCGCGCCGGCTCGCGAGAGGAGTTGCAGGCCTCCCGGCCGTTCGAGCAGTTCGACGGTGGCCGGAGCGCTGCCGGTGTTGGTCACGGTCACCGTGCCGCGGCGGGTGCTGCCGTACGGCTGGTGTGACTCGATCGACGTCGGCCCGACCGTCAGCCGGCCCGCGGCGAGCACGAACTCGGCGGAGCGGGCGGCATCGGCGACGACGGTGACGTTCGTCGTGACCGATTGGTACGGCGGCTTCGTAGCGGTGAAGGCGTGCTCGCCGGTGAGCGAGGAGAAGAGCCAGTAGAAGCCGTCGCCGAGGTGGGGATCGTCCGGGGTGGGCGCGGTGATGCCACGCTCCGTCGGCCTGTCCACACTGGAGACGGCGACACCGTTGAGCGCGGTGCCCGTGTTCTTGTCGGTCGTGGTGCCGACCACCAGCCCGCCCGGTACCGGCGCGCAGTCGCGGTTGGCCAGCTGTACGTTGTCGAGCTGCCACCACCAGGCGAAGGTCCCCTTGAAACGGAACCGTACGCGCGCGTTCGCGGCGCCGGCCGCCGGCGCGAGCGGGATCTCCTCGACCACCGGACCGCGTCGGCTGGCGGTCTGGTGCCACACGTTCGTCCAGTTGGCGCCCCCGTCGGTGGAGACGTCGATGTCGGCGGTGTCACTCACGCCCACGGCCCGCCAGTCGCTGTTGAACCGCAGGTAGGGCGCGGTGGATCCCGAGAGGTCGAGGGACGGCGTGACGAGATCGGTGTCCTGCGTGTTGCCGCTGCCCAACGCGTCGCTGTCGACGATGGCGAAACCGCCGCTGCCGCCGGTCAGGTTGCCCCGCGTTCCCGGGTCGTCGAAGACCCAGCCGCCGCTCGGGGTCCGGTTCACCACCGACCACCCGGTCGGCGTACGCGGGTCGTCAAAGCTCTCGCTCAACACCGGCGGGCCGTAGCTGGCCGCGTAGCCGATGGCGGTGCAGGCCGGTTCGACCGGTACGGCGACGTCGACGGTCTTCGCGTCGCCGCCGACCGCCACGTCGGTGGTGACCGTGCGGTAGCCGGGGTAGCGGGCGGTGGTGGTGAACCGGTAGCTGGCGTTGCCGGGCACGGTGAGCGAATAGCGTCCGGTCGCCGGATCGGTGAAGACCGGCGCGCCGGGCCGACCGGTCACCTCGATACGCGCGTACAGCGGCCAGCCGTGGCCGGAACCGTCGGTGATCCGGCCGGTGACGGTGACCATCGGCGCGGCGGCGAGTGCGAAGTCGCGGGTTGTCGCGGCACCCTCGGTGACGGTCACCGTGGCGGTCTGCCCCACGTAGCCGTAGGCGGTGATGGAGAGCGGGTGTTCCCCGGCGGGGAGGGTGAGGGCGTAGCGACCGTCCGGGCCGGTCACGACAGTGCGGGTGCCGGTGCTGACGGTCACGCCGGCCAGCGGCGCGCCACCGTCGGCCACCGTCACCGTGCCGGTGACCCGCCCGACCGCGCCGCGCGGGGCGGCACTGACCGCCCCGAAGGCGTCGAGCCGTCCCTCGCCGAAGTTGTTGTTGTCGTCGGTCGTGCCGCCGCAACCGGTCGAGTCGGCGTCGACGGCGGTGTCGTCGAGGAGCGCCTCGGTGCCCGGCACGTCGCCGCGCAGGCTCGGCGCCGCCGACCACAGCAGCGCGACGGCGCCGGAGATGTGCGGCGTCGCCATGGAGGTGCCGTTGAAGGCGGCGTAGCCGCCGCCGGGCACGCTGGAGCGCACGTTGATCCCGGGGGCCGCGATGTTGGGCTTGATCGAGCCGTCGACTTTGGAGGCGCCGCGCCCGGAGAGGTTCGCGATCGCGTTGTTGACGTCGTAGGCGCCGACGGCGTATGCGGCGGGGTTGTCGCCGGGGGAGTTGGCGGTCCCGCAGCCGGGGCCGGCGTTGCCGACGGCGAAGGCGGGGAACATGCCGACCGCGCGCCAGGCGGCGACGGTCTGCTGGTACCAGAGGTCGTTCTGTCCGCCGCCCCACGAGTTGTTGATGATGTCGGCGTGCAGGTCGGGGCGGGGGTTGCCCCCGTTGAGGTCGGTCGGCGCCAGCATCCATTCCCCGGCCGCGAGCAGCGACGCGTCCGAGCAGGTGTCGGTCTCACAGCCCTTGGCCGCGATCCACCTGGCGGCCGGCGCGACGCCGATCTGGTTGTCGCCGTGGTCGTCGCCGACCATCGTGCCCATCGTGTGGGTGCCGTGATCGTTGTTGTCGCAGGGCGCGGGGTCCGCGCACACGTCGGCCGGGTCGAACCAGTTGTAGTTGTGGTCGAAGGCGCCGTTGCCGAGGTTGCCGCGGTACTGAGCGACGAGCGCCGGGTGCTCGTAGTCGACGCCGCTGTCGATGCTGCCGATCACGATGCCCTCGCCGCGTACGCCGAGTTCGGTCCAGACGCGGGGGGCGCCGATGTTGCTGAGGTTCCACTCGGCGGCGGTGGTGTGGGAGCCGCCGCCGGGGGTCGCCGGTCGCGGCGTGATCAGGGGGTAGGTGCGGGACGGTTCGATCCGCTCGACCTCGGCACGCGCCGCGATCGCGTCCACCAGGGCCCGGTCGCCCCGCACCCAGAGCGCGTTTGCGATCCAGAACGGCCGGTACGTCGCCTTGCGTGCGGTCAGCTCGGCGCGGAGTGTGCGTTGGCTGCGTTCGGCGGCGCCGCTGAGCTGGCGGTAGACCTCGGCCGCCCGTGCGTCGGAACCGGGGAGCCGGGCCGCCGACCCCAGCTGGCCCTTCTCCCGCAGGTAGACCATGAAGCCGGTGCTGGGTTTCGCGTCGAGCTCGGTCAGGAGCTGACTGCTGACGGCTGCCCGCGCTGGCGGCGGGGTCGCCGGAGCCGGTGCCGGTTGTGCGGTGACGCCGAGAACCACGGCGGCCGCGACGGCCAGCGCGTGCCGCAATCCGGGTCGTCCGCCGCCCCCTTTCCGAGCGTGTTGCGACATCGCCTGCTCCCCCCTTTTCACGGCTCCCGATCCGGCCGGACGCCGATCCCGCGGCTCCGGAGCTCCGGACCCGCGTGCGGCATGGGCGGCGATCGTGTACGCACGGTGCCCCCACGACGGCTTGGAGTCATGGTTTAGTGGCCAGCGGTGGTGATCAATGGGTCGTGTCGAGCAGTTCTCGGGCAGTACATGGGCACGCTGTCAGCGACCGTGCGGATCCTCGTTCCATCGGCGCTTGTCGCTGTTGACTCGTTGGGCCAAACGGCGTTGTCTGGTGACACGCGGCATCCGGGGGAGGATTTGCGGTGGTCAATGGTGAGGTTCCACTGGTCGTGTGCGTCTCCGCCGACGTGGCGATCCGCGAGCGGGTCGTCCGGCGGCTCGACGACTGCGGCACGGTGGTGGTCTGCACCGACCTCGCCGAGCTGCGCGCGATGCTCTTTCCGCCCCCGTCGGTCGAGCTGACCAGCCAGCCCGGGCCGGTCGTTCTCGGCGAGTTGGTCGTCGACACCAGCGGCCACCTCGTCACCTGGCGGGATGAGCCGCTGACGCTCACCCGGCTGGAGCGCGAGCTGCTGGCGCGGCTGGCCAGCCCGCCGGTCGCCGTCTGGACGTACGAGCGGCTCTTCGGCTCCGTGTGGGGCGGCGCCTACCTCGGCGACACCGCGATCCTGCACTCCGCGGTGAAGCGGCTGCGGCGCAAGTTGCGCGCCGCCAAGGGTGGTCCCGAGGTGCAGACGGTACGGGGCGTCGGCTACCGCCTCACCGTGCGGAGCTGACCCGACGCCGCCGGCAGCCCACCGGGCCGTCTGCTTTCCCCGACCTGGCACCATGGCGCGGTGACCACCGACCCAGCGGCCCGGACCCCGATGCCGGCGCAGTCCGACGGCGCGCCCTCCCGGGGTAACCGGTGGCTGCTCGCAGTGGTCGTGTTCTGGGCGCTGCTGCTCGCGGCGCTCGCCTACCTCTCCGTCCGGCACGGCGAGCCGACGGTCCGCGAGCAGCGCAGCATCGGCGAGGCGTCATCCGTGGTCGCCCGGGCGGTGGGGCACCTGATCGCCGCGGCCGGCGGTGATGTGGTGACCGATGTGGCCGGCGACACGCTCGACGAGGGCTGCCGGATCACGCCGATCCGTTCCGGCGGAACCCTCACCAACGAGATCACCTTCTACACCGCCGAGGCGGGCGGCCCCGCGCTGCTCGACCGGATCGCGGCGTCGCTGCCCCGTTCCTACGACGCGCAGGTGCGACACAGCCCGGACGGCGGCTCGCACTCCCTACGCGGCGACGCCGGCGAGTTCGTCAGCGTCCGCGGCAGGGTCGGCGCACCGGGCGTGGTGACCCTGACCGTGTCGACCGGCTGCCGACCGGTCGACGTGGCGATCGCCGACCTGTTGCCCGGTCGACCGATCAACGAGGAGCCGCAGCGCGTGCTGACCGCGCTCGACGCGTCCGGGATCGAGTTGGGGCGCACCGTGGGCGCGGCCTGCCCGGCGGGGGGCGGCACCGTCACGGCGCACGCGACGGGTCAGGTGGGCACGCCGACCCCGTTCGCCGACGGCCTGCGCTCGATCACCGCCGGCGCCACCGTCGTGCTCGACACGCCGCAGCGCTACGTCTACCGCACCCCGGACCGGGGGGTGGTCGTTCAGCGCGGCGACGACCAGGTGCGGGTCAGCGTCACCATCCCCTGCCCGCCCGCCTGACCGCGGTGATCAGGGAGTACGTCGCGCGGGTCGGCGGCGCGCCGGGTCCGCAACGGCCCGATCAGCCGGATCTTGAGCGGCTTCAGTAGACGAGCGCCTGCGCCCCCTCGGCCAACGACTCCTCGACGAAGACGGCGGCCCCGGCGACCCGCACGCCCGGGAGCACGTCATCCTCGCTGATCTCGCGTCGTGCCGCGCACTGTGTGCAGACCGTGACCCGGCCGCTGGTGAGCACCACGTGCAGGAGTTCGGCGAGCGGCGCCGAGTGGGGCAGTTCGAACTCCTGCGCCCGGCCCGGCAGGGCGAACCACGACGCCTCGCCGGTCAGCCAGAGCGAGACCTCGGCGCCCGAGGCGACCGCCGTCGCGGCCACCGTGAAGGCCTGCGCGCACCGCTCGGGGGAGTCCGAACCGGCGGTGGCCTTGACGACAAGAGTGCGAGCCATGGGGCCAGCATAGGATGACCTTGTCATGGTTACCGAGATTGGGTTCGTCAGCCTGCTGGTCGCCGCTTTCGGCGCACTGGCCGGTGGTTTGGTGTATCTCGCGGTACGGATTTCGAGAGGACGTTGGTGAGCGCGAGGAGTGAGCTTGCGAGCCCCGCAGTCGCGAACGGAAGGCGGATTTGGTGAGCGACAACCCGATGCAGCCGCCGTGGCTGAACGCGCCGCCGGTTGAGCCGTACCCCTTTGAAGAGACCCACGACCTGCGCGTCGGTCCGGACCTGCACCCGGCGCTGCTCGGCCTGCTGCCGTACGTCGGTGTGTGGCGGGGGCGTGGGCGCGGGGGTTATCCGACCATCGAGGACTTCGACTACGGGCAGGAGATCCGGATCAGCCATGACGGCCGTCCGTTCCTGCAGTACGAGTCGCGGGCGTGGCTGCTCGACGAGCAGTCCCGGCCGGTCCGACCGGCGGGCCGGGAGCTGGGCTGGTGGCGGCCGGTGATGGACGGCGACCGCGCGACCGATGAGCTCGAAGCAATGATGATCAGCCCGACCGGGGTCATGGAGCTCTACCTCGGCAGGGTCAACGGGATGCAGGTCGAGTTGTCGACCGACGCGGTGGTTCGTACGACGACCGCCAAGGAGGTCACGGCCGGCCATCGGCTCTTCGGGATTGTCGAGGGCGCGCTCCTCTACGCCCAGGAGATGGCCGCGGTCGGCCACGGGCTCTCGCCGCACCTGTCTGCCCGTCTCACCCGGGTCGCGGGCTGACCTGATCCCCGCGATCTTGCAGTTGTGGCGCCGGACAGGCCGCTGACGGCGGGATAGGTTCGCGCCACAACTGCAGGATCGGCGAGGCGAGGCGAGGCGAGGCGGGACCGGGCGGGGCGAGACGCCGCGCGGCGCGGTCAGGTGAAGCCGAGCAGCTGGCGGATCATCGCCGTGTGTGGTGACGGCGGGAGTGCGTTCCCGTCGAGCGAGCGGATCTCGGCGAGCCCGCGGACGGACGAGGTGAGCCAGACACCGCCGCCGTCACGCAACTCGTCGGGGGTCACCATCCGCTCGGCCGCGCTCCAACCGAGGGTGGCCGCGTGGTCGAGCAGCCACCGGGCCGTGATGCCGGGCAGGATTCCGGTGCGGTCGGCCGGCACGGTGCACAGGACGTCCCCGTCGAGCCACACCAGGTTGGCGGTGGGTCCCTCCAGGGCGTAGCCGTCGGTCGAGGTCCAGAGGACGTCGTCGAACCCGTTCGCGGCGGCCCACCGTCGGCTGGCGAGGTTTGCGGCGTACGACGTGGACTTGATCCCCGCGAGCAGCCAGAGCGCGCCGGCGCGGGCGGTCGCGGCGACTCCGAGGGGCAGGGTGGCGACCGTGATGCCGGCGCGCCGGGCGCGGACGAGCCCGGGCTCCACCTCGGACAGCGTTGTGAAAACGGTGCCGGCGCCGCCGCCCTCCGCGCCACGTGTGCAGACCAGGCGCAGCGCCCCCTCCATGCCGGCCGGCCAGCCGGCGCAGGTCTCGGCGAGGAGCGCGGCCAGATCTGCGGGGGCGGGAAGCGGCAGCGCGACCGCCTTCGCCGCGCCGCGCAGCCGGTCGAGGTGCTGGTGGGCGAGCCACGGCCGGCCGTCGCGGACGTGCATGGTTTCGAAGAGCCCGTCGCCGTGCAGCACGCCCCGGTCGGTCACCGGGAGCACCGGGGTGTCGGGTGGCACGACGCCCCGACCGAGCACGGCGACGACCTGGTGGCGGGACATGCGTCCCACACTATGATCGGACGGTGTCGGAATCATCCCTGGCGGAGATGCTGCGGTCGCGTGGGTTGCGGTTGACCGCGCAACGACAGCTCATTCTGGAAGCCGTCTACGACCTGGGGCACGCGACACCGGAGCAGGTGCACACGGCGGTGCGTGAGGTGGCCGCCGGTGTGAACATCACCACCATCTACCGCACGCTGGAGTTGCTCGAGGAGTTGGGGCTGGTTACCCATACGCACCTGTCGCACGGGTCGCCGACCTATCACCGAGCCGGCGACGACCAGCACGTCCACCTGGTCTGCCGGTCGTGCGGGACGGTGACGGAGCTGGATCCGACGCTGCTCGCGCCGTTGGCGCGGCAGTTGGAGGAGCGGCAGGGGTTCTCGGTCGACATCGGGCACGTGGCACTGTTCGGGGTCTGCCGGCGATGTGGGGAGCGAGAATGATCAACATTGCGGGTGCGGTCGCGATCGAGGCGCTCGACGAGGAGTCGCGCGACGCCGGGGTGGCTGCGCACTACGGCGACCCGATGCGCGAGCAGCGCCGGCTTGCCACCGAGGTGGGTCTGGTCGACCGGTCGCATCGCGGGGTCCTCGCGGTGCCCGGCGAGGAACGGATCGGCTGGCTGCACACGCTCACCACCCAGCACCTTGCCAACCTCCGCGCCGGGCAGGGCACCGAACTGCTCGTGCTCTCTCCGCACGGACACGTCGAGCACCACGCGATGGTCGCCGAGGACGGCGTGACGACGTGGCTGGACACGGAGCCGGGCGGGGCCGACCCGCTGCTCGCGTTCCTCGAGAAGATGCGCTTCTTCACCCGCGTCGAGCCGCGCGACGCGACCGCCGACTGGGCGCTGCTCTCGCTGGTCGGACCGCGCGCGGGGGAGGCGGCCGCCGCCCTCGGCGTCGAGGGGCTGGCCGAACCGGACGCGGTCGTCGTGCCGGGCCCGAAGTTCGCCGCCGGCGCCATGCCGCCCCGCCCCACCACGATGTACGAGGTCCGCCCGCTGCCCGGCGACGGGACGGGCTGGGCCCGGCGGGTGCGGCTCGGGGTGGATCTGCTGGTGCCGCGGGGCGCCATCGAGGAGGTCGCCGGTCGACTGGCGGACGCCGGAGTGCCCGTGGCCGGGCTCTGGGCGTACGAGGCGATCCGGGTCGCGGCGCGGATGCCACGGGTGGGGTTCGAGACGGATCACCGCACGATTCCCGCAGAGGTGGATCTGGTGGCGCCCGCGGTGCACCTGGACAAGGGGTGCTATCGCGGGCAGGAGACGGTCGCCCGGGTGCACAACCTCGGTCGGCCCCCGCGTCGTCTCGTCCTGCTGCATCTCGACGGGGTGGCCACCGATCAGCCGCCGGCTGTCGGCACTCCGGTGACCAGCGACGGCCGCGCGGTCGGGTTCGTCGGCACCGCCGTGCGCCACTTCGAGCTGGGCATGGTCGCCCTCGCGGTGGTCAAGCGCAACGTGCCTGATGACGCCCCGCTGCTGGTCGCCGAGTCGGCGGCGGCGATCGACCCCGACTGAGGATCGCCACGGGCGAGTCGATCATCGGGTGTGCGACTATCAGTGGCATGACAACAATGACGTTGATCACGGTTGCGCCGACCGGCGCCGAGTCGACCAAAGAGGCCGTGTCGGCGCTGCCGGTGACGCTCGATGAGCTGGTCAGCACGGCCAAGGAATGCGAGGCGCTCGGCGCCTCCGTGATCCACGTCCATATCCGCGACGACAACGCGCGCCCCACCCTGGATCTGGGCCGTCTGCGTGACACCGTCGCGGCGCTGCGCGACACCACCGACCTGATCGTGCAGCTCTCCAGCGGCGGCGCGGTCACCGACCCGGAGTCCGACCGGCTCGCCGTGCTCGACGCCGCCCCCGACATGGCCTCCTGCACGATGGGCACGGTCAACTTCGGTGATGACGTGTTCCTCAACCGCTGGGCGTTCATCGTCGACCTGCACACCCGGATGCAGGAGCGCGGGATCGTGCCGGAATACGAGATCTTCGACCTGGGCCAGTTGACGTCCCTGCGGCGGCTGCTCGACAAGTACGGGCTGCCGGCCGGCGGGCATGTGCACGTCGACTTCGTCATGGGGGTGCCCGGCGGGATGCCCGGCACCACTGAGGCGCTGGTCGCCTGCCACCAGGCGCTGCGCGACCTGCCGGAGGGGACGAGCTTCTCCGCCACCGGCATCGGGCGTAGCACGATCCCGGTCATGTTGGCGTCGCTCTCCGCCGGCGGTCACCTGCGGGTCGGGATGGAGGACACGATCACCTACGCCAAGGGGCGGCCGGTCGAGTCCAACATGCAGCTCGTCGCCCGTGCGGTCGGCTTCGCTCAGCTCGCGCAGCGACCGCCCGCCACCACCGGGGAGGCCCGGCAGCTGCTCGGCCTTTCGGCCCGGTCCTGACGTTTCGTCACGGCGGCGCAAAGCCCGATGGGTACGGTCGGAAAGATGAGAAAGACTTACGAGGGCGGCGTGCCGCTCGCTGAGGTGGTCCGCTCCGACTTCGTGGAGGGTTTCCACCGCGGTTCAGTGGCGGTGCTCGATGCGGGTGGCACGGTGGTGACCTCGGCGGGTGACATCACCTCGCCGGTCTTCCCGCGCTCTGCCAGCAAGCCGATGCAGGCGATCGGCATGCTCCGCGCCGGCCTGCGGCTGGCGGATCCGGCCGATCTGGCCCTGGTCTGCGCCAGCCACCACGGCGAGGACTTCCACCTCGCGCGGGTACGTGCGCTGCTGCGCAGCGCCGGCCTGGACGAGTCCGCGCTGCGCTGCCCGCCGGACATGCCGATCGGGGCGGAGGCCGCGGCCGCCGTCCTGAGGGCTGGCGGAGGCCCGGCGCGGATCCAGATGAACTGCTCCGGCAAGCACACCGGGATGCTGCTCACCTGCCTCGCGGCCGGATGGCCGCTGGAGGAGTACTGGCATCCGGACCACCCCCTGCAGCGGCAGGTGACCGCCGCGGTGGAGGAGTTCGCCGGTGAGCCGGCGGGCGCGGTCGGCGTCGACGGTTGCGGGGCGCCCGTGCTCGCGATCTCGCTGACCGGACTGGCCGGCGCCTACCTGCGGTTGGTCTGCGGCGCGGCCGGGTCGGTCGAGCAGACCGTCGCGTCGGCGATGCGAGCGCACCCGGCGGTGGTCGCGGGCACGACTGCCGAGGACACCCGGCTGATGACCGGGGTGCCCGCGCTGCTGGCCAAGGGAGGCGCGGAGGGGGTGCTCGCGGTCGCGCTTCCCGGCGTCGGCGCCGTCGCGATGAAGATCGACGACGGTCAGATGCGGGCCCGGATGCCGGTGCTCGTCTCGGCGCTGCGCCGGCTCGGCGTGGACGCTCCGATCCTCGCCGAGCTGGCCGAGGTGCCGCTCTTCGGCGCCGGCCAGCGGGTGGGTGGCGTCCGCGCCATCTGGTAGCACGCGTAACGAACCGGTGTGCGTGGACGATCGCGCCGCGTGCGGGTCAGACCGGCGCCAGAAACTCCAGCAGTGCGGCGTTGACCGGCCGGGGGCGTTCGAGGAAAAACACATTCATGAGTGACCCCGCTAACTGTCGCTAGCACTTCGCTTGCAGTTGCAAGCGATGAGGTTTACCGTCGAGGTCATGGCCACACCGAAGGATCTGCCCCGTGACGTCGGCGGCTTCATCCGCGACCTGCGCCGCAACGCGAAGATCTCGCTGCGTCAGCTCGCCGACCAGGCGGGCGTGAGCAACCCCTATCTGAGCCAGATCGAGCGCGGCCTGCGCAAGCCGAGCGCGGAGGTCCTCCAGCAGCTCGCCAGCGCGCTGCGGGTGTCCACGCCGGTGATGTACCTGCGCGCCGGGCTGCTCGATGACAACAACGGGCAGGGCGTCCTGGCCGCGATCGCGGCCGACGCCGACCTGACGATGTCGCAGAAGCAGTCGCTGAGCCAGATCTACGAGACGTTCCGCCGGGAGAACGCCCGCCTCGCCGAAGCCGCTGCCGCCGCGCCCGTTGCGGAGCCCGATCCCTCCGCTGGGGACACCGCCGCGTCCGCCCCCGCTGCCACCGAGACCGTCGTGGTCGCCGAGCAGCAGCCAGCGGCGAGCCCGATCGAGAGCGTGCTGGAGTCCGTCGCGGTGACCGAGGCCGGTGCCACCCCCGCGCCCGCGACCACCCCCAAGCCAGTGAAGAGGGTCGCCAGGAAGGCGACCCGCGTCCGCCCGGAAATGACCGACCCGAACAGCGCGACCGCACCCGCGGCCGAGGAGGAGAAGTAATGAGCCAGCCCAGGACGACCCGGATCCCCGCCCCGCTCTACGCCGTCGCCGGCGCCGGTGACCTCGCCTACCGCCAGCTGCGCAAGCTGCCCGAGGTCGTCACCGACCTGAGCGGTAAGGCCGTGAACACCACGGTTGAGCTGCGCGAGAAGGCCGTGACCAGCACCACCGGGCTCCGCGAGAAGGCCGCCGCCACCCTGCGCGCCGCCAACACCACCGCCGCCAACCTGCGTGAGAAGGCCACCACGCAGGAGCTCGACGTCGAGCGCCTGCGTGAGGTCGCCACGCGCAACACCGCCGCCTTCGTCGCGGGGGCGCAGGCCGCGCAGGAGCGGGCCGTCGCCGTCTACGGGGCGCTCGTCGCCCACGGCGAGCGCGTCGTCGGCACCGGCGTGGTGCAGGCCGCCGAGACCGTCAACGCCGACATCGAGGCCACCGAGGCGCCCGCCGAGGTCACCGCCACCCCGGCCGACGTCGCGGAGATCGTGCAGGAGAACGCGCCGGTGGCCAAGGCCGCGAAGCCGGCCAAGCGCACGCGCGCGACCGCCAAGTAACGACCACCGTGCAAGCCCCGGGTGCGCCGGATGGTACGCACCCGGGGCTTGCGGCATAAACTTCACCGCATGGTCACTGCCGCGCCGATCTTCTACCTCGATGTCAAGACCGTCATCGACCTGGCGCTCCTCGTCTTCGCCCTTGTCGTGGAGGGCGTCGCCTTCGTGCACTGCCTCACCCAGCGCTCCGATGCCTTCCCGGCGATCGGCACCATCCCCAAGGGAGCCTGGCTGGCGATCCTCGGCATCTGCCTGCTCCTCACCCTGCTCGGCTTCGGCGTGTTGAGCATCTTCGGACTGGTCGGCATCGCCGCTTCCCTGATCTATCTGCTCGACGTCCGCGTCGGCCTGCGTGACCTGACCGATGGCAAAGGCTTCTGGTGAGAGATTTCCGCTGGCCCCCGCCGCCTGACGGTGGCCCGCGCACGTACGGGCCGGGTCCCACCGCGCCGCGGACCGGACGGCCGGCGCTGCCCGAGCCGGAGACCGAGCTCGTCGCGACGCCGCACGGGGTCCTGCTGGAGCGGCTGGTCACCGGGGTGGGTCACCCGGTCACCGTGTTCGCGCACGGCTTCGCCAGTGGCATCGCCGTCACCCGTCCACTCGCCAGCGGCGTGGTCGGCCGCAAGGTCTTCTTCCAGTTCCGGGGGCACGGCCGCTCCGACGCGCCGCCCGGCCCGTGGAGCTACGGGGATCTCGCCCGTGATCTGCGTGCCGTGGCCGATCTGTCCGGCGCGACCCGCGCCCTCGGCGTCAGCCTGGGCGCCGCGACGCTCTGCCGGCTGCTCGCGGAGAGCCCGGAGCGCTTTGATCGGGCGGTCTTCTTCCTTCCCGCGGTACTCGACGAGGCGCGGCCGTCCGTGGCGCGGCAGCGACTGACGGAGCTCATCGCCGCGGTCGAGGCCGGCGACCTGTCGGCGGTGGCCGAGGTGGTCTCCGCCGAACTGCCCCCCGCCGTGCGGAACACCCCGGCCGGCTGGGCCTATCTGCGTCAGCGCATCGACCAGCTCATGCGTGACGGGCTCGGGTCCTCTCTCGACGGCCTGCTCGACGAGGTCGCGGTCGCCGACCGGGCCGCGCTGGCCGCGGTCAGCGCCCGTGCGCTGGTGATCGGTTGCGCCGGCGACGAACTGCATCCGGTCGAGGTCGCGGAGCGGCTTGCAGCCGGGCTTCCCGGTGCCACGCTGCACGTGTACGACAAGCCGGGCGTGCTCTGGAACAATCGCGCGGACCTGCGGGAGCGCATCGGGAGCTTTCTCAACGAGTAGCGGTGGCCGAGGTGGAGAGCGCGGGACGGGTCGACCGCGCGTACGCGCTCCGTCTCGTCGACCGGCGATCGTCCATTCAGCCATGTTCACCCGTCCGAAGGCGTAACCGAAACCGCCTAAAAAGCGGTGATTTAATGTGCATACTTCGCCCAAATCGGTCTTTTGCCTGGTCGTGATCTCCGGCCTGCCCTTTTCGATCTGGGCCGGCTGGGCCTGGGCGGGCGACGCCCCGCCGCTCCCGCCGGTGCCGGCCGGTGTGGTCATCCTGGGTACCGCGGATACGACGCCCCCCATGCCGACGCCGACGTCCAGCCATCCGCGGGGTGACGTCCCGGGACCGGCCAGCGGCACGACGGAGCCGCCGGGCGATTCGACCCCGCGACCCGTCACGCCGCCGCCCTCCATGCCGACGGCGACCGCGCCGGCGGCGACGATGCCCGCCACGTCCCCCACGGCGCAGTCCACCCCGGAACCCGAACCCACCGGGCAGCCGACGGGCCAGCCCACCGGGACACGCGATCCCGACTCCACCCCGACGCAGCGATCCCATGCCGCGGCCGAGGCCGGCCCGCGCTCCGCTCACCGCGCGGGGCTGGACGGGGGGCACTAGGCTTCCCCGTCGTGAAGGGACCTCAGAGCACGTTCAGCCAGTTCTTCGCCGGGGTCGTGCTGCTCGGCCGCGGGCTGGGCATGTACGTGAGCAACCCGCGGCTGCTGTTGCTCGGCATCATTCCGGCCCTCATCTCCGGTCTGCTCTTCCTCGCCGCGTACGGGACGCTCATCTACTTCGTCTCCGACCTGGCCGACCTGCTCACCCCGTTCGCGGACAACTGGTCCGAGGGAATGCGTGACCTGATCCGCTTCGCCGTCGCGGCGGCGCTGCTCGGCGTGGGCGGTCTGGTCGGCGTACTCGTCTTCACCGCGGTCACGCTCCTCATCGGCGACCCGTTCTACGAGAAGATCTCGGAGAAGGTGGAGGAGCGCTTCGGTGGCGTGCCCAACCAGATCGACGTGCCGTGGTGGGTGTCGTTGCGGCACAGCCTCTTCGACTCGCTGCGACTGGTGTTGATGTCGCTGCTGGTCGGCATCCCGCTCTTCGTCGCCGGCTTCATCCCGGTGGTCGGGCAGACGGTCATTCCGGTGATCGCCGCGGTTATCGGTGGCTGGTTCCTCGCCGTCGAGTTGGTCGCTGCCCCCTTCTACCGCCGTGGCCTGCGGCTTCCGGACCGCCGCGCGCTGCTCAAGGCCAACCGGCCGTTGGCGCTGGGTTTCGGGGTGAGCGTGTTCTGCTGCTTCCTGATCCCGCTCGGCGCGGTGCTCGTCATGCCCGCCGCGGTCGCGGGCGGCACGCTGCTCGCCCGGCGGGTGTTCGGCCTGCCGACCGAGTCGGCGTAATCGAGACCGTGGTCGCGGGGAACGTGACCGCGACCGGGTCGAGCGGGCTCAGCTGCTCTCGCGGATGATCAGCTCGGTGGGGAGGATCAGCTCCGGCTCGATCTCCTCACCCGCCGCCAGCCGGAGCAGTTGGCGCGTCATCTCGCGCCCCATCTCGTGGATCGGCTGGCGGACGGTGCTCAACGGCGGATCCGTGTAGCGCGCCATCTCGATGTCGTCGAACCCGATCACCGCCACGTCGTCGGGGACCCGCCGTCCGGTCTCGCGCAGGGTGCGCAACGCGCCGTGCGCCATGAGGTCGGAGGCGACGAAGACCGCGTCGAGTTGTGGATCGTCGTTGAGCAGTTGCCGCATCGCCAACGCGCCGGATTCGCGGGTGAAGTCGCCGACGGCGACGATCGAGCGGCATCCCGAGTCCTGCAGCTCGTTGCGGTAGCCGGCGAGCCGGTCGATGCCGGCGACCATGTCCTGCGGCCCGGCGATCGTGGCGACCCGGCGCCGCCCGGAGTCGAGCAGGTGCCGCACCGCCTTCGCGACGCCGCCGACGTGGTCGACGTCCACGTAGGGGACGGGCACGGCGGCGCGCCCCAACGGCCGTCCGCTGCAGATCACCGGGATGCCCATCCGGGTGAGGACGCCGGGTAGCGGATCGACGCCGTGCATGGAGGCGAACATGACGCCGTCGACGTGCCGGCCCGTGGCGTAGCGCTCGATCCGTTCCTGGCTCGCGGTCGAGTTGGCCATCATCAGCACGAGCTGCTTGTCGGCCGCGTCGAGCTCCTGGCTCACCCCGCGGATGATGCCGGGAAAGAACTGGTCGTCGGAGAAGATCCGGCTGGCCGACTCGGGCAACACCAGCGCGATCGAATCGGTCCGCTGGGTGACCAGGCTACGGGCGGCGAGGTTGGGCACGTAGCCCAGTTCGCGGACGGCCTGGCGGACCGCCTCCTGGATGGGTTCGGCGACGGTCGTCGAGCCGTTGACGACGCGCGAGACGGTGGCCCGGGAGACCCCGGCCCGCCGGGCCACCGCCTCCAGCGTGGGTCGCTCCCGGGCCACCGTCATGCCGCATCCTCCACAAGATCACTCACAGGCCGTTACGACGAATGACCTCCTGATACCACCGCGCGCTGTCCTTGGGCACCCGTCGCTGCGTCAGATAGTCGACGTAGATGATCCCGAACCGCTTACGGTAGCCCTCCGCCCACTCGAAGTTGTCCAGCAACGACCATACGAGATAGCCGCGCAGGTCGACGCCACGGGAGATCGCCTCGTGCGCCGCCCGCAGGTGCCCGTCGAGGTAGCTGACCCGGTCCGCGTCCGGCACCCGACCGTCGGCGTCGGGGTCGTCGCGGTTGAACTTGTCCTCGAACGCCGCGCCGTTCTCCGTGACGATCATCGGCACGCCGGGGTAGTCGTGGGAGACCCGCTCGAGCAGCGCGGTGAGGCCGCCCGGCTCGATCATCCAGCCCATGTCGGTCAGCGGCCCGACCGGTGGCAGGAACTCGACACCCTCCGTGCCGGGATAGGCGCCGCCACCGCCCACGGCGCCGGGCCGGGCGGCGACATAGGTGGGCGCGTAGTAGTTGATGCCGAGCAGGTCCACCGGGCCACCGATGATCTTCTCGTCACCGTCGCGCAGGTATGCGAGGTCGGTGAAGCGGGCGACGTGGTCGAGAACGTCGGCCGGGTAGCGGCCGCGCAGCAGTGGATCGAAGAAGATCCGGTTGTGCAGTCCGTCGACGAGCCGTACCGCCTGCTCGTCGGCGGCGCTCGCGGGGTCGGCGGGGAAGACGGCCGCGGGGTTGAGGGTGATTCCGACGGTCGTCGCGCCGGCCGCGCGGAGTGCCCGCGCGCCCAGGCCGTGCGCGAGCAGCAGATGGTGTACGGCGGCGAAGGTGGCGGCCGGGTCCTGCCGTCCCGGCGCGTGCACCCCGTTGCCGTAGCCGAGATAGGCCGAGCACCAGGGCTCGTTGAGCGTGGTCCAGGTGGTCACCCGGTCACCGAGGCGGGCGTAGACGGCGGTGGCGTAGTCGGCGAAGCGCTCGGCCGTCTCCCGGCTCGCCCAGCCACCCCGGTCCTCCAGGGTCTGCGGCAGATCCCAGTGGTAGAGCGTGACGATCGGATCGATGCCGCGTCCGCAGAGTTCGTCGACGAGCCGGTCGTAGAAGTCGAGGCCGCGCGGGTTGACCGGGCCGGAGCCGTCGGGCTGGATACGGGGCCACGCCACCGAGAAGCGGTAGGCGTGCAACCCCAGGTCGGCCATGAGCGCCACATCGTCGCGGTACCGGTGGTAGTGGTCGCAGGCCACGTCGCCGGTGTGCCCCGCGTGCACCTTCCCGGGGGTGCGGCTGAAGCTGTCCCAGATGGACGGCCCGCGGCCGTCGTCGCGGGCGGCGCCCTCGATCTGGTACGCCGCGGTCGCCGCACCCCACACGAAGCCCTCGGGAAAACGCACCTCTGTCGCAGGCCGTTCGAGCAGGGCGGGACCGGTCACCAACTGCGGATCCAAGCTGTTCACGCCTTGACTGCACCTTCCATGATCCCGCCGATGATCTGGCGGCCGAAAACGATGAACACGAGCAGTAGTGGAAGCGTAGCTATCGCGGTCCCGGTGAAGATCTGTGACATGTCCTGGTAGTAGCCGTTGGAGAGGGCGCGCAGCGAGAGCTGCACGGTGGGATTTTCCGGATCGTTGAGCACCGCGTACGGCCAGAGGAAGTCGTTCCACGTGGTCATGAAGGTCAGCAGCCCGAGTACGGCGGCGGCCGGGCGCAGAGCGGGTAGCACCACGTTCCAGTAGATCCGCAGAGTGCTGCAGCCATCGATCCGCGCCGCCTCGATCAGTTCGTTGCTGACCGCCTGGCTGGCGTACTGGCGCATCATGAAGACGCCGAAGCCGGTGACCAGGAACGGGATGATCACCGCCTGCAGATGGTCGTTCCAGTTCAGCTCGCTCATCAGCATGTAGAGCGGGATGACCCCGAGCTGGGTCGGCACCATCATCGTCGCGATGATCACCAGCAGTAGCGCGTTCCGCCCGCGGAACCGCAGCTTGGCGAAGGCGAAGCCGGCCAGCGACGAGAAGAACACGACCGAGACGGTCACCGCGCCGGCGACGATCGCGGAGTTGAGCATGCCGGTCATGAAGTGAGCGTCGGCGTTGCCGAGGAGCCGGTCGAGGTTGGCCGGGAAGTTGCCGCCCGGCGTCACCGGCGGCGGCACCTGCCCCATGGCGTCGCTGGAGCGGGTGGCGACGACGAACATCCAGTAGATCGGGAAGACCGAGAGCACGGCGGTCGCGGCGAGCGCGGCGTACGTGAGCCGGCTCGCGCCCCACAGGTGCCCGCTCGCGCCGGCACGGGCCCTTCCCCGCATCTGCAGAATGGTCATCACTGCCTCCCGCCCGGGTCGTTGCCGAGCCTGCGGATGATCAGCACGTTGATGAGCGCCACGACGACGATCAGTGCGAAGAGCATCCAGGCGACGGCGGAGCCGTACCCGAAGTTGAAGTTCGGGGCGAACGCGTTCTCGAACATGTACATCGTCATCGTCTGGGACTCCCGCATCGGTCCGCCCCGGATCGGGTTGGTGCCGGAGTTGAAGAGCAGCGGTTCGGTGAAGAGCTGCAGGCCGCCGATGGTCGACACGATGACGCAGAAGATGATGGTCGGTTTCAGCAGCGGGACGGTGATCGACCAGAACTGCCGGGCCTGCCGCGCGCCGTCGATCGCCGCCGCCTCGTACAGGTCGCGGGGGATGGCCTGCATGGCGGCGAGGAAGATCAGCGCGTTGTAGCCGGTCCATCGCCAGTCGACCATGGTGGACACGGCTATCCAGGCGGTGAGCTTGCTGGCCTTCCAGTCGATGCCGTCGACCCCGACGAGGTCGAGCAGCCAGTTGATCATGCCGAACTCGCGGCTGAAGAGCTGTCCGAAGACGATCGCGACCGCCGCGGTGGAGGTGATGTTGGGGATGAGCACCCCCATCCGGAACAGCGTGCGGGCGCGTAGCCGCCGGTTGAGCAGGTGGGCCAACCAGAGCGCGAGGAGCAGTTGCGGCACGGTGGAGAGGGCGAAGATGCCGAGCGTGTTGACGACGGAATTCCAGAAGTCGGCGTCGCCCAGCAGGCGCGTGTAGTTGTCCAGCCCCACGAAGGGTTGCTCCTCGGCGAGCAGATCCCAGTCGTGCAGCGAGACCCAGAGCGTGTAACCGAGCGGGTAGGCGCCGAAGATCGCGAAGAGGACGAAGAACGGCGCGATGTAGAAGTAGGGGGAGAGCAACAGGTCGAACCGGCTCAGCCAGGCGCGCGGGGACCGGTCCGGTCGCCCGTGTTGCCGGGCCGGCCCGGATCCGGCCCGGCTGCCCTCGCGGGGCGGGCCGACCTCCAGATGCAGACTCATCGGGGGGTTCCTTACCGCTGATCGACGGGGAGTTCCGCGGGCGGTCCGCGGATCGCAGGACGGGTACGCGCCGCGGTGCGGGGCCGATGGAAGGCGTGCCATCGGCCCCGTCCGCCACACCCGGGGGTTACTTGTCCGCGGCCTTCTTCGCGTTGGCCACGGCGTCCTGCCACCCCTGTGCCGCACTGCGCTGACCCAGTTCGACGGTGCGCACCGCGTTCTCCACCTCGGTGCGCACGGCCTGGTTGCGCGGTCCCATGTAGACCGGCTTCAGGTTCCGCGCGCCCGACCCGAAGATCTGCCCCACCGGAGCGTCGGTGAAGTACGGGTTGGTCGCCTCCTTGACCGCGGGGTCGTCCAGCGCCTGCGGCGAGGAGGGGAGCGGGCCCTTGGCCTTGAAGGCGCCGATCTGCCCCTGCGGGCTGCTCAGGAACTTTGCCAGTTCGATCGCCTCGGCCTGGTGCTTACCCTGCCGGGGCACGGCGAGGAACGAACCACCCCAGTTGCCGCCGTTGCCGGGCACCGAGGCGATGTCCCACTTGCCCTTGGCGTCGGCGCCGGCGTTCTGCTCGATCACCCCGGTGAGCCAGGCGGGGCAGGCGATGGTGGCGAACTTGGCCTGCTTGAAGGCGGCGACCCACTCCTCGGACCAGGCGCCGTACTTGCCGGAGAGCCCCGAGTCGATGACGTCCATCGTGATGTCCCAGGCCTGCTTCACGGCCGGGTTGGTGTCGACGACGAGCTTGTTGTCGGTGTCGTAGTAGTGGTAGCCGGCGGCATTGCCCGCCGTCTGCAGCGCGATGGTGTTGAAGGTGTTGGTGGCGGCGTCGAGGAACGAGGCGCCGGTGTTCTTCGCCTTGAAGGCCTCGCCCACCTTGATGTACTCCTGCCACGTCGGCCAGAGCTTGGAGACCGCAGCGCGGTCGGTGGGGAGGCCGGCCTTGGCGAACAGGTCGCTGCGGTAGCACATGGCCATGCCGCCGACGTCCGTGCCGAGCCCGATGAGCTGCTTACCGTCGGCGGTCAACGCCTGGTTCCACTTCCATTCCATGAAGTTGCCCTTGAGGTCGGCGGCTCCATGGTCGAGCAGGTTGACGAAGTTCTTCGGGTTGGCCTTGTATTCGACGAGCAGTCCCTCCTCGATGGCGACGACATCCCCGGCGCCCTTGCCCGCCGCGAGCCACTGGGTGAGCTTCGGTGAGTATTCGTCGAGGTTGCCGCCGGTGCCCCGCTCGACGATCTTCACGTTGGGGTGGCTCGCCATGTACTGCTTGTAGAGCTCTTCGTAGCCGAACTGGCCGAAGACGTCGACGGTCAGGGTGACCTTGCCGTCGGCGCTCGACGTGTCGGCGCCGGCGCAGGCGGTGGCCGCCGCGAGCACGGTCAACGCGGCGGCCGCGGCCGCGGCGACGCGGCGACGACGCGGGATGACGCCCATCTGTGACCCCTCTCAGGTCGTGGCGTGGTGGGGGTGACGCATGTAAGAGAGCGCTCTCCGGGAAGACTGGACCGGGGGCATGGTCGTGTCAAGAGAGCGCTCTCAGAAAGTTGCGAGCGTGTTACCTCGCCCCGCCGGGCGGAGGGTCATCGACCGGTGCGCAGCGCCTTGAGCAGGTTCGGGTCACCGGCGATCTCGAAGACGTCGAAACCAACCCGTCCCCAGAGCGCGAGCAGCAGGTCGCTGGCGGTGCCGGAGGCCATCGTGCGGGTGTTGTGGTCGTCGCTGTCGAGGATCGTGTCGGTGTCGAGCAGCGCCACGCCCTCGCCGCGCAGTCTGAGGAACCACTCCTGGGCGGCGTCGACGGCGATCAGCTGCACGACCCCGTACGGGGCGGGATCGGCCTGCCGACGTCCGGCCGGGAGCCACGTGTCGAGCACCTCGCTCACCCCGTCGACCGCGAGCTTGGCCTCGATCGGCTCGACCGCCGCGACCGCCATCTGCGCGTCCCACCGGTGCACCGCCGTCTCGTGCGCCATCCGTCGGTGCCAGAAGCCGGCCCGCTTGGCCTGAGGCGCCCAGTTCCACGCCGGCAGCTCCGGGTCGAGCCCGTCGAGCAGGAGCATGAGCTGGTCGAACTCCTGTTGCCACCACTCGATCGCGGCCTCGCCGACCGGCAGCCCGTCTGTCGGCGGTCGCTTCGGCGGGACGTCGGTGACGCCCCGGGCCACATGCTCGCGGACCCACGTGTAGATCGAGCCGAGGTGATGGACCAGATCGGTCACGGTCCAGTCCGGGCAGGACGGCACGGGCGTGTCGGGCGTCGCCTCGCTGACCGCGGCGTGGAAGGCCGGACCCTCCGCACGCAGTGCGCCGATCCAGAAGTCCTTGGTTCCGTGCACTCTGCTCATCGCGTCCTCCGGATTGACCGGACCGCCAGTGGGTTGGCCCGGCTTCCCCAGCCTAGGGTGAAAGGCGTGCCCGACGTTAGCGCCGACGCGCCAACCGCCGCAGACCCGACGGCCCCGACACCGCTGGGGAGCTATACCACCCTGCGCCTGGGTGGTCCGCCTCAGCGACTCGTTACCGCAACAGATGCGGACGGAATGGTGGAAAGAGTACGCGAAGCCGCGTTGCTCCATCAGCCAATCCTGATCCTTGCCGGCGGCAGCAACGTGGTGATCGGCGATGCCGGCTTCCCCGGCACCGTGCTGCTGGTCCGCTCCCGCGGCGTGCGCGTGCTCGCCGAGGAGGCCGACACGGTCCACGTCCGGGTGGAGGCCGGCGAGCCCTGGGACGAACTCGTCGCCGCCACGGTCGACGCCGGGTGGTCGGGACTGGAATGCCTCTCCGGCATCCCCGGCAGCGCCGGCGCCACCCCGATCCAGAACGTGGGGGCCTACGGGCAGGAGGTGGCCGAGACGGTCACCGCCGTCCGCGTCTACGACCGGGCCACCGACGAGATCCGCAGTATGTCCGCCGACGAGTGCGGATTCGCCTACCGGGGCAGCGTCTTCAAGCACAACGACCGCTGGGCCGTGCTCTCCGTCGACTTCCGGCTGGCCCGCTCGCCCCTGTCGGCCCCGGTCCGTTACGCGGAACTCGCCCGGACGCTCGGTGTGCAGGTCGGCGACCGCGTCCCGCTCGCCGCGGCCCGCAGCACGGTGCTCGGGCTCCGCGCGAGCAAGGGCATGGTGATCGACGCGGCCGATCCGGACACCTGCTCGGTCGGTTCGTTCTTCACCAACCCGGTGCTCGACGCGGCCGCGTACGCGCTGCTGCGGGAGCGAGCCCGCGAGATCGGCGAGCCGCCCTCGTGGCCGGGGCCGGACGGGGTGGTCAAGCTGAGCGCGGCCTGGCTGATCGACCGGGCCGGCTTTCCGAAGGGCTACCGGGGGCCGGACGGGGTGGCGATCTCCTCTAAGCACACCCTTGCCCTGACCAACCGGGGCGGCGGCTCGACCGCCGCGCTGCTCGCGCTGGCCAGGGAGATCCGTGACGGCGTACGGCACCGCTTCGGCGTGACCCTGCACCCCGAGCCGGTCCTCGTCAACTGCTCCCTCTAACCCCTCCCGCCCCCGCCCCCGCCCCCGCCCCCGCCCCCGCCCCCTCCCGCCCCCGCCCCCCCCCGGCCGCCCGGCCCCCGCCGCG